>CAYTUH010000242.1:0-3936 GCA_964441165.1 uncultured Syntrophaceae bacterium | reverse complement strand
CACCGCTCCGTGGAAAATTCCCCTTCGTAGGGCCCATACTCCGACGAAGCCCGGCAATGCATGCACGAAAGATTACAACTCCGCGTCACCTCCCAGGCGACCATGCGGAGGGTATGGGGGAGAATGAGTGTTTTACGTTGAGAATCCATATCTTTTCCTGAGATTATAAGAAGCTGTCAGCTTTCAGCTGTCAGTAAGAAATAGAATTCAGAATCAAGGAGCCAGAAGCAAGAATGAAAACTATTTCGAGTTCCAAGTTGAAAGATTAAATTTATCTTCCCCTTCGGGGAATTGTACTCAGGTACTTTGCCGCTTTGCCACCCTCTTTTACTCTGTGCCTTTGTGCCTCTGGACCTTTGTGCCTGTTTTTACTTAATCCTTCAATCCCTCAATCCTTACTCCTGCTTAACCCCGCCCTGCTTTTCCCAAAACCTTCGCCGCCTCGAGGGCAAAGTAGGTGATGATAAAATCGGCACCGGCACGTTTGATGGCCGTGAGAGATTCCATCATTGCCGCCTCACCGTCGAGCCACCCCAGGTTCGCGGCGGCCTTTATCATGGAGAATTCACCGCTCACGTTGTAGGCGGCCAGGGGCAGATCGAATTCCGTCTTTGCCCGCCAGATGATGTCGAGGTAGGGCAGCGCCGGTTTGACCATGATGATATCGGCACCCTCCTCCACATCGAGGAGGATTTCCCGCATGGCCTCGTCGGTGTTGGGGGGATCCATCTGATAGGCCCTCCTGTCGCCGAACTGGGGGGCACCTTCGGCCGCTTCCCGGAAGGGTCCATAAAAGGAAGAGGCATATTTTGCGGAATAGGCCATGATCGGGATATCGTCAAATCCCTCATCGTCAAGGGCATCGCGTATGACGAGAATCTGACCGTCCATCATGGCAGAGGGCGCCACCATGTCCGCTCCTGCGTCGACTTGCGAAAGGGCGGTCTCGGCCAGTATTTCCAGTGTGGCGTCATTGTCGACATCCTCACCCGCGAGAAGCCCGCAATGACCGTGGCTCGTATATTCGCAAAGGCAGACATCGGTAATGACCAGTATATCGGGAACTTTGGCCTTTATTTCCTTCACAGCCCGCTGAATGATGCCGTCGTGGTCATAGGCTCCCGACCCCTCTTCATCCTTTGATTCGGGAATGCCAAAGAGCAGCACGGCGGGAACCCCCATCTCCCTGACCGTTTTGATCTCCTTCGCAAGATTATCGACGGAAAGCTGAAAATGACCGGGCATGGATGCAATCGGGTTTTTCACTTTCTTTCCATGGGTCACGAAAAGGGGCAGAACGAGATCATCCACCGACAGGACGGTTTCCCGCACCAGTCTCCTGAAATTTTCATTCCGCCTCAATCTTCGTGCTCTGTAATCGGGGAAATTCATTGTTTTTACTCCTTGAAAACGGTTACAAGTTCAAAGTTTGAAGTTATTATAAGCTACCTATACTTCATTCCTTTAATCGATGTTGCCTTTAAATAGGAGATTAAACCATTCAACATTTTACTTATCACGGTTGATTCGGTCACCAAGTGATCGAAAGTGTCTTTTTCCATATAACCCTGATCGAAAGCAACATAAAGATGACTTCTCACTTCTCCAGCAGAACCTTTTGCAATTGACAGGAAATGCTTAAATTCCTTCGTGCCGCTACGCTCAAACCCCTCTGCGATATTCGACATTACGGACACACAGGCCCTTCTAATCTGATCAACCAATCCAGAATCCCTTAAGAAAGATCCATTGTTTGTAATTGTATATATCTCTCTTGTAAGAACTCTCGCCCTTTGCCATACTTGAATATCTTCAAAATTATCTATCGTTGCCATCGTCTCCCCCCTTCGAACGCGCAACTTTAAATCTGCCCTTCCAACTTCAAACTTCAAACTTCAGACTTCAGACTTCAAACTATTTTTTAATCTCCTCCTCCGTCAGATAACAGGCCGGGTCGGGGGCCCAGATGTCTCCGCTCACCGATTCGGCGCGGGCCCTGAAATTTCCGCCGCAGACGTCGAGCCAGCGGCAGGCGGCGCATCGGCCCGTTACGTATGCTTTCTTGTTCTTCAGACGAGCCATCAGTTCATTGGATGTGTCCTGCCAGATTTCGCTGAAGGGACGCTTCCTGACATTACCGAAGGAGATGTTTCTCCAGAACTGGTCGGCGTGAACCTCGCCGTCCCAGCTCACGCAGCCGATGCCCCGGCCTGAATTGTTTCCCTCGTTCATTTCGAGAAGTTCCAGCACCTCCTTTGCCCGCTCCGGGTCTTCCCGGAGAAGACGCAGGTAGACAAGAGGACCGTCGGCGTGATTGTCCACGGTCAGGATTTCCGTGGGCATCCCCCGGTCGAAAAGATCCCGGGTCCTGTCCATGATAAGCTCTACAGCCTCTCTTGTCTCGTCATGGGACAGGTCTTCCTCGACAAGGGCCGAGCCGCGCCCTGAATAGACGAGATGGTAGAAGCAGGCGCGGGGAACCTCCTCTTTTTCTATAAGGTCGAAGATGGCCGGTATCTCTCCCGCGTTTTTGCGCGTGATGGTAAAACGGACTCCTACCTTGATCCCCCGGCTCATGCAGTTTCTGATGCCCCGCATGGCGGCCTCGAAGGCTCCCGGCACTCCCCGGAACCGGTCATTGACGTCGCCGATTCCGTCAAGGCTGACACCCACGTAGGAGAGGCCCATATGACTGAAGATCTCCGCCTTCTCCTCCGTAATGAGCGTTCCATTGGTCGATATGACGGCCCGCATGCCCCGGCCCACGGCATACCGGATCAGTTCCGGCAGATCCTGCCGCATGAGCGGCTCACCGCCGGAAAAGAGGATGACGGGACTCCCAAAGGACGCGAGGTCGTCAATGAGCGCTTTGCCCTCATCAGTGGACAGCTCGTCGTCGTAGCGGATGTTCTGGGAACTGGAATAGCAGTGTACGCATTTCAGGTTGCACCGCCGCGTGGCATTCCAGACCACCACGGGACGCTTGTCCTTAGAAAACTGGAGGAGATGGGAGGGAAGCTTCCCCGATTCCGCCCCGTAGCGAAGCACATCGGAAGCCTCCACGGCGCCACAGTATAATTTTGAAATTCCGATCATGTAAAAAACCTCTTATAGCTTTCAGCTATCAGCTGTCAGTAAAAAATAAAATTCAGAATCAAGGAGCCAGAAGTAAGCCCAGCCGCCGGCCTGCGACCGGTTTAATCAAGGATGAAACTTCATACATTCGCAGAAAATCGATTGTGTCCTCTTTTGTCATTCCGTGCTTGACGCGGAATCCAGTATTTTCAGTTAGTTCTGGACTCCCGCTTTCGCGGGAGTGACACTTTAATTTGACTTTTCGCGAGTACTTCAAACCGTAAGTTTCATACAAGAATGAAAACTATTTCGAATTCCAAGTTGAAAGATTAAATTTATCTTCCCCTTCGGGGAATTGCACTCAGGTACTTTGCTGCTTTGTCACTTTGTCACTTTCTTCTACTCTGTGCCTTTGTGCCTCTGGACCTTTGTGCCTTCACTTTCATAATACTCCCGCATCGCCTCGACCAGACCCGCTATCACGTAGGGTCCCTGCATGATATGGACGGGGAATCCCGCCTTTTCCGCCGCGTCCCTCGTTACGGGTCCGATGCAGGCAATCTTGATTGTGCCGGGGAGCTGATAGCCCGCTCCCACGATGTCGACGAAACAGTTCACCGTCGAGGGGCTGGTAAAGGAGATCACATCGACCATTCCATCATCTATCATTTTTTTCAATTCCCCGCCGTCGCGTCCGGAACCGACGGTACGGTATACCGTCACCACGTCCACGTCGGCACCCAGTTCCCTCAGCCCTTCGGGAATGACATCCCGCGCTTCACCCGCCCGGGGAAGGAGTACCCTCGCACCCGCCATATCCTGACCCTTCAGAGCTTCCACAACCCCTTCCGATTTGAAGTC
>CAYTUH010000241.1:4491-4827 GCA_964441165.1 uncultured Syntrophaceae bacterium | reverse complement strand
GGCTGCAGTGACAGAGGAAGTGATTCCACCTCATCGAGAAAGATCGTACCTCCGTCGGCTACTTCGAAGAGCCCTATTTTCCCCTCTTTCCGGGCTCCGGTGAAGGCGCCGCCTTCATATCCGAATAATTCACTTTCCAGAAGGGTTTCCGGGATGGCGCCGCAGTTGATCTTTATAAACAATCCCTTATTGTACCGCAGTGAGCGTTTGTGTACCTCTTCCGCGAGGCGGTCTTTTCCCACACCCGTTTCGCCGTGAAAAAGAACCGTTGCATCGGTCTTGCTGACACGTGCCACCAGGTCGCAGACATCGCACATCGTCTTGGAGACCATCACG
>CAYTUH010000241.1:0-4481 GCA_964441165.1 uncultured Syntrophaceae bacterium | reverse complement strand
GAACAAGGTGGATTGCTGCAGGGTCCTGAGTTTTTCCTTGTAGGCCATGGCCATCCCGAGGGAGTCCTCCAGTCGCTGATGAAGCCGCATGAGTTCCGTCATATCCCGATCGTTGGTGACAACCATGATGATCTTTCCCTCGTCATCGAAGAGGGGGTTTCCCGTTACCAGGATCTCTTTGCCCGTTCTCAGCTTCTGGCGCAGACTTTGCCGTTTTCCCGTATCAAGGACCTTCAGCGTGACGCTTTCGTTAAAGAATCCCTCCCGCACCAGATCGCGCATGTTCCGCCCCACCACTTCATGCCGCTGGATACCCGTTATCTTTTCATAGGCCGAATTCACCATGATGGTATTACCCTGCCCATCGGTGACATAGATGCCGTCGTAGGATGATTCGATCACCGCTTCAACCCGTCTGAGCAGCTCTTTATCCTCCTTCAGCCTGAAGATCGTATTTTCATATTCCGTCAGGGATTGGTAAGAACTCATGACGCCGATAACGAGGTCGCCATGCCGGATGGGGATCCTGTTGCACTGAAGGGTCGTATTGTTCATCTCTACATAGAGTCCGATCTGGGGTTCTCCGGTCTCGATGACTTTTCTGAGATCCTGCCAGGACATTTCAATGATATGAGAGCAGTGGATGCGATGAGAAAGGGCATCGTCCCCTAATTTGAAGATGGATCGTGCCATCTGGTTGGCATAGATCAGGTATCCTTCTCTGTCGTACATCACGACGGCGAGAAAAAAATTGTCCAGCACCGTCTTATACAGGTCCCCGTCGATATCCGGGAATCGTTCATGCAACAGACCGTTTCCGTACATGCAGCACCTCAAGTCTCCATTTGTTTCCCAAATTCCATGGTCGACGAATCCGCATGACACCATGTATTGGGAAACAAAATCTTCATTCGCATGGTTTCATATGCACATTGTATGCCACATGATTTGACCTTTCCGGAATCGTGCCGTCCGTCATGGCGGGGGGAGGGCGCGGCCCTCATGATGTCCCTGCATCAGGGACATTCCGTCCCGCTTCGTAAGAATATTTATCATTTCATCCGGAAGTGTGTTATAGTACACCGATATGCGAACCCATTGGTATTAATAGCCATTTATTGCATATTCCTCTCATTATCAAGACGCTGTTACACTGTTTCCTTCTCATATGTGTGAGCCTGCGGCGTGACACAATGGGTCGGATATCTTGAGTCCGGAAAGTTGTAGGAGATGAAAACGGGAGCACCGAAAATTCTTTTCGACAGAGAGGATCATGAACTCCTCGTAATCGTGAATGAAGTCCTCAACCGGGATGAATCGAGGACCTATATCAAAAACCTCCTGAATCCCTACCTGCATCCTCACGGCATCAAAGAGATGGCGGCATCACGGGAATTGCGTATCGCCTATGCCGTGGTGGACCTCCTGAATTCCCTGGAGATGGGAGAGGCGAAAGACCGGTTGCGGGCGCTCCGTTCATTGCGGGACGAAGTCCTCTACAGTGCCCGTAGCCATCTGCGGAAAAATACCGCCCGTGTGCTCATGCAGATCATGAAACGGCTGGTCCGTTCCCGCGGTAATTATTACAGCCGTCTTGAACTTGCCCATGATTTTCGTATGGCGGCATCAGGAAAACCGAGAATTATTCGCGAGCAGCTGAGAAAGCATCACCTTCTTGAAATGTCGGAAGACTGGAACCAGATCGCGACGGATGATCACGTCCATGACGTGAACACCAAGGGCAGGAAAACACCGACACACCTTATCATGGATGCCTGGATAAAGGGTATCCGAAGGCTCAAGGTCATCTATTATAATTACGTGCGGACCGATGTGGTGGCGGAACTCATGGAAGCCGCCGAAATCATGGATATCAGGGTAAGAATCGGTATTGAGTTGTATGCACGGTACCGTGACCGCTTCGTCCAGCTGATCTGGGCGCCGCGGGGGCTCTTCGATGCGCAGGATTATATACATTTTCTGGAAGAGCCCGACGTGGCCGCCTTTCTGGAAGAAGAGCGGAAAGTCCTTCGGTACAAAGACCGGTATGTGTTTTCGGTCCTTCAGGCATTCAACGAAACGCATCGTCAGGCGATCAGAAAGTCCTACGGGCTCGATCTTCCTCTCCTTGATAAAAGTGAATTCGAGGCCTTTGTGGGCACCGGACAGGTTTCCATATTGCATCTCTCCGAATTTATTCATTCGAAAATGCTGCCGGCGATGCAGGTCCGTATGGAGGAATTGAGGGAACGCTACGGAAGCATGAATAGCGAAGAACAGAAAAAAATAGATGATTTCGTCAAGGAATTGAATGCCATCGATTCAGAGGCTATCGTGGAAAAATATCTGCGCCCGTCAAAGAATCCCGACATTCCGGATCCCAACATCCCCGGGGATAATGCGGATGCGCCCGATCTGCTTATGCGCGCGCCCGGTGAAATCATCGACACCCTTGACTTACTCCATTCGGGATACAGCATCACACTCGGACTGAGCGGCCTGAATGTTGAAGATGTCCTCGAGATTCTTTACGACTGCAGGGGGATGATAACCCACCTGGAAAATTTCAATTTGAAAGATTATGTGATGGGCAAAAATCCTCACTACAGCCGGATCAACGAACTGCAGCGAGCCATAAACGAGGGGAATGTGATCACGCTGAAGAGGATTATCCGGGATGTGATTGCGAGGCTGGCACAATCGGAGTGCCGCGACAGGGACGACAGGGTTGCAAAGCTCACGGCGATCCTGCGCGATATCGAGTCGTTTCAGTCCTATTACAAAGGTACGCTCCTCAAGAGCCGGGTCGGGAGCGATTCCGCAGGCCGATCCCATCACCTCTACGGCATGGGGATGGTGATCAAGGACACCCTTCCCCTGCGAGCCCGGAAAGAGATAGAAAAATCTCCCCCCGCATCCCGCCTGACCGTTCCCGTCAACACAGAAGTCTATCTTCGCGTACATTATGTGCCCCGGCCTGCCAGGAATGCATTGATCGGTTCTCTCTACAATCTGATCGGTGGCCTGCCGGGACTGCGGGCGATCGGCAAGGAGCGCCGTGAAGACTGGGAAATAATTCGACATTCGACCCTGATAGGTGCTGAAGGTAATGTGGTGACACTGGGTGGGATGGATCAGGAAAGTTCAAATGAACTTTCTCTTGATAAGGCTGAACTGCATCAGGATGGTCGGCCCTTTTCCTGGATGTATCTGAACAGCGGCCTGAAGAACTGGATCAAGGTCTTTATCGGATTCGTGCCCGCCTTCCTCACTTTTTTTCTTACCAAGGACTGGTGGCTCCTCGCCTATTTCGGTGCCTTCATATGGTTCGGCATCACGGGATTGCGGAATATTCTTCAATCGGTCCTGGGAGGGGGAGGCCTGCGCCGTTCTCCCCTGCTCAGCTGGAACGATTTTGTGAGCTGGGAACGCCTGACCGATTCCCTGCTGTTTACGGGATTTTCCGTGCCCCTCCTTGATTACTTCGTGAAGACGCTCCTCCTGGACCGTCTCTTCGGTGTCACCGTTGCGACGGCACCGGTAACGCTCTATACGGTGATGGCCGTCACAAACGGCATTTATATATCGACGCACAACGCCTTCAGAGGTTTGCCGAAAGGAGCCGTTCTGGGCAATTTTTTCCGTACCATTCTTTCCATACCCCTTGCCCTTCTTTTCAATATAGTGGTGAGCGGTATCCTCACCTCCGCCGGCGTTGCCGGCGTCAATCCGATCCTTCAGAAATGGGCGGCCATTATTTCGAAGGCCGCCTCCGACAGTGTAGCCGGTGTGATAGAAGGGCTGACCGACCGGTCTGAAAATATCCGCATCCGTCTCCGCGATTATCGCAGCAAACTGGGACAGCTCTTCGATACCTATTCGCACATGGAGATGGTTTTTCCCGAGGCGGATGTCCTTGAGATGCTTGAATCGCCGGGGCGATTCATCGGCACGCTCAAGGAGAAAGCCGGCGACCTGGAAAAAATCGTCATTATCAATGCCCTCGATCTTCTTTATTTCTGGATGTATCAGCCGCGGGCCCGAAGTGCGCTGACAATGATCATTAAAGAGATGTCACCGGAAGAACGGCGGATATTTATCCGCACGCAATCGGTGCTTGACCGTGAGCGTGAAGTGACGCAGCTTTTTCTTGACGGCGTGGTCGGGAAAAATTTCTCCCGGGCGTTGTCCTTCTACCTCGACCGTTCAAAGGGATATCTGGAAACAATGAAAAGAATGACCTGATCGGTGGTGCCCTACCGGTGACCGTTACTTCTCCCGCTCCACCAGCCCCTTCACAAACCAGCGCTGCATGAAGAGGACCACCAGAATCGGCGGCAGCATCACGATCAGTGATCCTGCAAGGGCCACGTTCCAGTAAGGCAGATCGTCGGCCGCGGGGATCAGGTTCTGGAGACCGATGACGGCGGTCATCATCTTGGGATTCGTGGTGATCAGCAGCGGCCAGAGATACTGGTTCC
>CAYTUH010000240.1:1351-4848 GCA_964441165.1 uncultured Syntrophaceae bacterium | reverse complement strand
TTTTGTTGTCCGTGTTTCTTTCTTTTGTCTTTATACTAAAGGAAGAACCGTGCCATTTTGATGACCACTGGTCAAAATAGTTGTAAGATATTGAATATACGAGTTCTATCGGATCGGACAGATCTGAGGTGAGTGGACATATCGGCCTGGAAAAGCGCGGTCGATTAAAAGAAATATCCAACCGGATTGAATGAAGTGTTCATAAAAGAGGGGATGCAAGGCAAAACGTATTAAAGGGGCTTTATCCCGAAATATCTTTCACAGATCAATGAAAACCCATGATGACCACGTGCTCGATACTGGTGATAAAAGCATTTCGCGTGAGACTGCCTGGTTTACCGTGCCAACTCGTCTCGGGAAAGCCTCTTTCGCGCAAGCAGAGTGATGATAAGGCACCCCACCGTTACGGCAAGGCAGAGGGAAAAGGCGTTCTGATAGGCCTCGGGGGGGTAGATGCCGTTGACCCGTCCCACCCGGTCAAGGACGGCCCCCGTCCAGACCTGAAAAACGGCGATTCCCAGCATCGGGAACGGGTTCAGGAGACCCATGGTGACGCCGAGGACGGAACCGGGGGTTGATTCGCGGACCAGCGTCCAGAGGATGGTGAACAGCCCGCCGGATGCACCGCCGATGACAAACATCACGATCATAACACCCGTGATTCCCCACGGGCTGTTACTGATAATCAGTCCTGCCCACATAACGATCATGACAATAAGAAGACAGATGAGGAGTGTCATTTTGTTTTGAAAAATACGGCTTCCCAGCCATCCCCACAGGGGGGAACATGCTATGAATCCCAGGGGAATCAGCATGTTTATCTTGCTGGCATAGGTGAGCTCAATACCAAAGCGGGACATGAGAAAAGGCGTGGCCCAGAGTCCCTGGAGCGTAAGGAGGGCACCGGCAACTCCAAAGAGGAGACCTCCATAAACCCAGAAGCGAAGGGAGGTCAGGACCGATGCAATCGAAGGGGATTCCTTTCGGGGAGGCGAGTCTTCAGATACACCGGAGGAGGCGGCTTGTGATTGAGCTTGTGTATGATCACGGGTAAGAAAAAATGCCGCACACGCGAGGATAACCGTTATCCCTGCAATAAGATAAAAACTTGCCCGCCAGCCATATGCCTGTGCCATCCACACGAGAGGAGTCGTCGCGACGAGAGCGCCCAGATTTCCTGACGCGAGAAACAGGCCGGTCATGGTGGAGAATTCTTTTTTCTCAAACCATTGAGAGAGGGCCTTGAGGGCCGGGACATAGACGCCGCCGACCCCGAATCCGATAATGGTACGCCCCACAGCGGCCCATCCAATGGTAGGGGCAAGGCCGAAGATGAGACAGCCGAACGCCGCCGTCAGAGTCCAGAGAGAGATTACCCGCTGCGGGCCCAGGCGGTCGGTCAGGTAACCGATCAGAGGCTGTTCAAAGGCGTAGACATAAAAATACATGGAGGACATGAAGCCCAGGGCGGTGGCATCGGTCTGAAACGTGGCCAGCAGGTCTGGGGCGATAACCGACGTGGAGACCCTGTGAAAATAGACGAGGAAATATATCGAGGCTATAATGCCGAAAACGACCCAGCGGTGGGAATCCCGATTTCCCCTCACGGCAGGAACGGGATGATCATAGGGTTCTTGTGACATCTAAGGTAATCCCATCCTTTCAGGCGGTCAACTCGAGATCTGAGACAACTTCCGGCCTGATCATGCGGGGGATAAAAGGGAAGAAATATATATCAGAGGCCTGATGATGTCAAATATCTGCAGCATCCCTGCTATCTGAAGAGGGGAGGGAGCAACGTGACTCAGGATTGAAAGAATAGGGAACACGGTACCAGAGCACCTGAGATAACAGTTGGAAGTTTCAAGTTTCATGTTTAAGGTTTTAGATGTCGGCTTTTTGAATTTTAAGATTTAGTAACATTACTCCAAAGGAGAAAGGGACTTTAAACTTTTCAACCTTCAACTGTTTTTAACCGCTGACGGCTGACAGCTATCTCTATAATTTCCTCCTTGCTTCTCCGGCGCTATTGTCATATGATTTTTGCCACAAGTGAATAATGATTCGGGGTGCCTGTCGGGCTGAGATAATACCCTTTGAACCTGATCTGGGTAATGCCAGCGTAGGGAGGTTTCGTAACGAGATTTTTCAGGGCATGTCCAGTGAGGGCATGCCCTTTTTTTATTGGTGAGGAAAGGTAGATGAAGAAGACAGTCGTGATCGTGGCGGGAGGAATCTTTCAGAACCGGGAGTTTCTGATGCAGGAAATCAGTAAGATTGACGATCCCTTTATTATCTGTGCCGATGGCGCGGCACGGTATGTGGCTTATTTCGATATCGTTCCGGACATGATCGTGGGTGATATGGATTCGATCGAGGAAGAGATGCTGAATGACCTCATTCAGAGGGGAAGCAAGGTGCATATGTACCGTGAGGACAAGGATGAATCGGACACCCAGCTCGCCCTCCAGCACGCCATGGACATGGAACCAGGTGAGATTGTCATATTCGGGGCGTTGGGCGGACGGATCGACCACAGTCTGGCGAATATATCACTGCTCGTCATGGCGGCGGAGAAGGACATTCCTGCAAAGATCGTCGATGAGTCATGCGAGCTTTTTCTGGTCAAGGTTTCCTGCGAAATTACAGGGGAGAAGGGGAGCACTCTCTCCCTGCTCCCTCTTTCGTCGGAGGTCACGGGGATTACTATCAGGGGATTTGAATTTCCCCTGACCGATGCGGTCATGAGAATCGGGACTCCCTGCGGGATCAGCAACAGGCTGCGTGAAACGATGGGGCACATCTCCGTCGCATCGGGCTATCTTCTGGTGATTCGGTATTTCAAGGAGGTTCAATAAGATGGATGTGAAAAGAGTGCTTACCATCGCCGGATCCGATTCCGGCGGCGGTGCGGGTATTCAGGCGGATTTGAAGACAATTACCGCCCTCGGCGGTTTCGGCATGAGCGTGGTGACGGCCCTGACGGCCCAGAATACACTGGGTGTGCATGGTATCCACGAGGTTCCCATCGAGTTTATCGAGAAGCAGTTTGACGCCGTTGCCGGCGATATCGGGATCGATGCGGCAAAGACGGGGATGCTCGCCAGTTCCGACATCATCGGTGCGGTGGCCCGGAAAATCGAAGAGTACGGCGTGGAGAAGCTGGTCGTCGATCCCGTTATGGTGGCAAAGGGCGGCGCCATGCTGATCAGGGAGGAAGCGAAGAGGACCCTGATCGAACTTCTTCTTCCCCGGGCCTTCGTGATCACCCCCAACGTCCCCGAAGCGGAGGAGCTCTCGGGAATCACAATAGAGACGGTCGAGGACATGAAGAAGGCGGCGGCGCTCATCGGCGGCATGGGTGCAAAGTACGTCTTCGTCAAGGGCGGCCACATGACCGGCGATGCCCTCGATATTCTCTATGACGGCCGGGAGTTTCATGAATTCGTATCGGAGCGAATAGACACGAAGGACACCCACGGAACGGGCTGCACCAT
>CAYTUH010000240.1:0-1270 GCA_964441165.1 uncultured Syntrophaceae bacterium | reverse complement strand
ATCAGGTTTTCCCTCCGCAGCGGTGCGGGTCATGGCCCGACGAATCACTTTGCCGCCCTGTTTCGTGAGAGTGAGCGATACCGCTGTCTCGAGGAATTGAAGGCGGCGGTGCAGCGACTGAAGGAAGGGGACTGTGGAAACATCATCCCGGAGATCCAATCGAATTTTGCCTACGCCCTTCCCCATGCGATGGGGCACGGCGACGTGGCGGCGATTCCGGGCAGGGTGGTGAAGGTCGGCGAGAAGGCCGAGACGCTTCACGACCCCGCCTTCAACGTATCCCGGCATGTGGCGAAGATCGTTCTCACGGTAATGCGTTATGACGATTCATTCCGGTCCGCCATGGATATCCGGTTTTCCGAGGAACTGGCGCAGCTCTGCCGGGCCCGCGGATACGATGCCGCCGAGTTCAGCCGTACCGACGAACCGGCGGAGATAAAGCTGCGGGAAGGATCCTCCCTGGAGTGGGGAACGAATCATGTCCTTTCACAGAGGGATTCCGTCCCCGACATGATATTTGACCGTGGTGACGTGGGGAAGGAACCGGTGATCCGCATCCTGGGAAAGACACCCGGCGAAGTCGCCGACAAGGTGCTGGACCTGTCGGCAGAACTGAAAAAGGGGGCCTGATCTGATGACAGGAATCGTAATGTTCGATGATGTATCGGTTCGGAGACAGTCGCCGCACCGTATGAGAAGAATGTGATTCATGCTTGCAGTTTCGAATCTGACAAAACGCTTTGATGAACTTACCGTCTTTGAAGGGTTTGACATGACCGTTCACCGGGGCCGGTTTACCGCCCTGGTGGGACCTTCGGGATGTGGAAAGAGTACTTTTTTTGATGTCCTCACGGGGGTGGTGGCAAAGGACGAAGGCGAGATTTCATGGTGTGGTGAGAGGCTGGACAACGTGGGGAGGAACGCCGCCTACATGCAGCAGAAGGATCTCCTGCTGCCCTGGCTCTCACTCCTCGAGAATGCCCTTCTTCCGGCACGGATGTCGAGACGGGACGGCAATGCGCGGGACAAGGCGCTCTATCTTTTCAAGCGTCTTGAATTGCAGGGATTCGAAGACTATCCGCCCCGGAAAGTCTCGGGTGGCATGAGACAGCGATGTGCCCTCGTGCGGACACTCATGTTCGAGCACGAACTGGTGCTTCTCGATGAACCCCTGTCGGCACTTGACGCCATTACCAGGCGAAGCCTCCAGTCACTGCTCCTCCTCCTGCAGAGTGAATTTCAAAAGACAATCGTGATGATCACTCACGAT
>CAYTUH010000239.1:0-4856 GCA_964441165.1 uncultured Syntrophaceae bacterium | reverse complement strand
CACCAGGAATTTTCTTTCAATCTCTGTTCCCATGGTCCCTTCTTTTCGCCGTGTCACGGGACATCTGCAATTGATGCCCTCGTGAGAAGTTGCAAAATCCGAGTAGACAGGACGGTTTTGAAAAAAGCTCCCGAGGCAAGGCGCGCGAATCCTGAGGCATGGGGAGTACGTATGGTACACCTCATAGCCTGCCCCCGCGAAGGCGGGGGCAGGATGCAGCGCAACGCAGCAGTTGGACCGGGAGTGCTGCCGCAAGCCCCGCCTTGCAGGCGGGTCCACGGGGCACAATATAATTAAACAATTCCCTACCGGGGAGCTCCGCCCTGTGTGCAGGGAGCTTCACTTTTTACGAAGCCATCACAGCTGTTCCTTTTCCAGAAAACTGTAGTACCCCTTCCGGTTAAAGATAATGTGGTCCAGGAGTTTGATCCCCAGTGTCTCACCGGCCGATTTGAGCTGTCGGGTCACCGATATATCCTCGTCGCTGGGGATGAGGTTTCCCGACGGATGATTGTGGGCCACGATGACCGCCGTGGCACGATCCGTGATGGGATCCGCAAAGACCTCGCGGGGATGGACCTGGGTCCTGTTCACCAGTCCGACCGATACGACCCTGCTCGCGATGACCTCATTCGCCCCGTTCAGGGAGATGCAGATAAAATATTCCTGTTTCCTGTCGGCATAATGCTGAATGATGGGAAGGACATCGGGTGGAAAGGATATCCTGACGCCCTCGGGACGAATACGGCGGCGGGCAAATTCAAGGGCGGCGGCAATGAGGGTGGCCTTTGCCGGCCCCACACCGTCGATTTTCTGAAGGTCTTCGAGATCAAGCGTACCGTTGCTTCCATCGATCACCTTCAGGATACGCTCCGACACGGACATGACATCGTGTCCCTCCGTGCCTTTTCCCACAAGAATCGCCATCAGCTCGAGGTCGGAAAGGGCCGGCGCCCCCTTTGCGTGCATTTTCTCCCGGGGGCGCTCATGGCGGGGGATATCGGCAATTCGTGTCGTCATGGCCCCACCTCCCTGAACGGCATTGACGCTTCAAAGGGTGGGTCGGGAGGTCCGATGCCCACCGGAACCGTCCGGAGGGTATCGATGTCATGGAGGCTGCTTTTGATCGGATTGCCGCGGGACGGTCCCGGTTCATCGAAGGCGGAGACACCCTCGCCCGGTCCTTCCGCAGGCCCGCACCTTGAAAAGAAAAGGATGCTGAAACCCGAAACACATTCCTGTAACGTCCCCATATTCCCCCCCCTTTTTTATATGCAGGCGTTCTTCAGACGGTGTCCTTCATCTTCACCCAGATTCTATACAGTTTCTCGCCGCTTTTTTCAAAACACTCCAATCCGCGGGCATCGATTTCCTCAACCACGACGTCCCCCAGTTCCCTGCACTGTTCCAGCCAGTTCTGAAAATGCGCGCCGCCGCCGCTGTATGCCTTATACCATCGATTGCCCTCTGCATCGACACGCTCCGTTACGCGGGCTTCCCGCATCATCAGCGCCTTTGCCGTTCCATGGCGCTCGTCTTCTCTGAAGCTCATTTCTTGCCTCCCTGCATGCGCCATTGAACAGACAGCGGCACCGGTCATAGCAGAGTTATATTGTTTTCACGGCACTTTTCAATGACTTCGTCAGACCAGATGCCGGTTTGAATCTCACCGATGTGGGCCTTGCGGAGATAGAACATGCAGAGTCGCGACTGACCGATCCCCCCGCCGATGGAGAGGGGAAGCTCCCCCTGCAGAAGCCGCGAGTGATAGTAGAGATCCTTCCTGTCCATATCGCCGGTAATTTCCAGTTGCCGCATCAGGGCTTCCCCGTTGACGCGGATACCCATGGAGGAAAGTTCCAGGGCGCATTCAAAGAGGGGACAATAGACGAGAATGTCACCGTTGAGGCCCTTCAAACCCTTTTCCGTGGGAGTGGACCAGTCATCATAATCGGGAGCACGGTTGTCGTGTGGTTTCCCGTTTTTCATGGCGCGGCCGATACCTATGATAAATATGGCGCCATGTTCACGGCATGCAGCCGTCTCCCGCGCCTTGGGCGACAAATCGGGATAGCGCTCCTCCAGTTCCTCGCTGTGGATAAAGGTGATCTCCTCGGGCAGGAGGGGCGTAATGACGTTATACTCGAAACAGATGTATTTCTCCGTCCGGCGCACCACGTCATAGATTTTTCGTACGATGCATTTCAGAAACTCCAGGGTGCGTTCCTCCGTCGATATGACCCGTTCCCAGTCCCACTGATCCACGTAGATGGAATGGGTGTTGTCCAGCTGCTCGTCGGGCCTGATGGCGTTCATATCGGCATAGAGCCCTGCCCCGTGGTGGAATCCGTAATCGGCAAGCATCAACCGCTTCCACTTTGCCAGGGACTGAACGATCTCCACCTCAAGGTTTCCCATATCCTTGATGGCAAAGGAGACGGGCCGCTCCACACCGTTGAGGTCATCGTTGATTCCCGTACCGGCCCTCACAAAGAGGGGCGAGGTCACGCGCATGAGGTTCAATTCAAAGGCGAGATTCGTCTGAAAAAAGTCCTTGACGAGCCTGATGGCCCGTTCCGTCTCATGCAGATCCAGTAACCGTTTGTACTTTTTGGGGATGACCAGTCGTTTTACCATAATCTATTACCTCCCGGCGCGCTGCACCGTTTTCTCCCTATATTCTCTCCCGCTGAATACCGACCCCCTGCCGAAGTTCGTTGGTGACGTGTACCGGCAACCTTTTCCGGGAAGGCCCGTTATGTCCCAATATTCAAAGAGATGTGAAGCGGACACTATCAAATCTTTGACATAGTTTCAAGTCCGACCAGCGGTATCAGTCTATTTTTTTAGTGCGCGCCACTGGTCCCCAGCGATAAATAGCTATTGTAAAAGAGGGGATAACTTGATAGGGTTTTTTCCAAATTTTCACAAAGGTACCCGTAAGTTGAGAAGGAACGTATTTCTTGGCCTCCTGTGTGTTCTGATATGTCTCGCCGCCTGTCCGCCGGAGGCAATCCCGGGACAGGACGGGACGTCCCCTACCCGCCTTGCCGTCCTCTATTTTGACAACAACTCCATTACGGATCGGGAACGCCTGGAGCCCTTCAGGAAGGGCCTGGCCGAGACCCTGATCAGCGATCTGAGCAAAATCGAGGCTTTGCAGATAGTGGAACGGACCAGGATTGACGCACTGTTGTCCGAATTGCGTCTTCACCAGACCGGCGCCGTCGACTCGGCGTCGGCACAGCGGGTGGGAAGGATACTCGGCGTACAGACGCTCCTTCTGGGAAGTTTCACTGCTTTGGACTCCATGCTTCGCATCGATGCCCGCATTGTCGACGTGGAAAGCGGTCTGATCATCCAGGCCAATGAAGTATCCGGCAACACCGATGATTTCTTTGAACTCGAGGAATCTCTCGTCAGGAAGATTGCCGCAGGTCTCCACGTCAAATCCGCCGGGGGGAACCGGGGCGTCGCCAGCGGCGACACCAGGGCATCCTTTCAGGCGGTAAGGGCATATTCCGAGGGGCTCGACCTGATGGACAAGGGACGGCTGCGCGAGGCAGCGGCGGCCTTTTCAAGGGCCCTCGAATTCAATCCGGGCTATCCCGACGCCGCCCGGATGCTGAAAAAGACAGGAGTGACAGGAGAAAATGGGTAACCCGGGGTGGAAGTCCCGCAGGTGTATCGCCTGCTGCATCGCTGTGCTTCTCATACTGTGCCTCCCCCTCTTTGCCCGGGCAGGGGAAAAGCCGCTCATCGCCGTCTTCCCCCTTGAGGATTTGCGCCACTCCGAGGAAACCAGGGGGCTCGGTGAAAACATTGCCGCGGAAATCACCGGCGGGCTGGCCCGGATGGCGGAAGTGAAGGTGGTTGAACGAAGAGAGATCCAAAAGATTCTCGATGAAATCGGCCTCGGGATGACCGGTGCCATCGACGACACAACGGCGGTCAAGGCGGGAAAACTGCTGGGGGCGAACCGCCTGGTGCTGGGTTCATTTTTGAAATTCAAAGAGAAAGTCCGCCTGAACGTCCGGGTTGTCCGCACCGAAACGGGTGAGATTCTCAGCACCGCCAGGGTGACCGGCGCATTCGACGACATATTCGAACTGGAAGAAGAGCTGGTCGGCAGAATCACTGCCGCCGGCATACGATAGAGCCAGGGAAATCGTTCAGGAGGAAAGAGATGACCGCCCTTTTCAGACAGCTTGGAATAGCCTTCATCGTTGTCGCCTGCCTGACGGGCTGCAGCATGGAGGAGATGAAACACCGGTCCCGCATTTCGTACATGCATATTCAGGCATACACGGCCATGCAATCGGACGACTACAGGGAAGCGATTTCCCTCTATGAGCAACTCCTGGCGGAAAACCCCCATGACGAACGGGCACACAAAGGGCTGGGAATGACCTATTTCAGGATGAAAGACACCGGGAACGCCATTCTGCAGTTCGAGCAGGCCCGCACGCTCGATCCGAGGGACAGCTCCATTCTCCTGCAATTGGGACTGGCGTACAAATTGGCACAGGACGACGGCAAGGCGATCGAATCGTTCAACGAGTATATCCGGCTGAGGCCCCGGGGCTCCCTTGCGGACCGCGTCAGGAAAGAGATTACCCTCCTTGCCCACCGGGAGGCGACACGGCTTGCCAGAGAGGCGATAGAACGGGAAAAGTCTCTCGGTGCGGCCGCCACCGATGCCGATGCGCTGGCGGTGACCTACTTCGGCGACAAGGGAGCAACGGCACGGATCAAACCGCTTCGGAAGGCCATCACCGCCATGATTATCACTGATCTGAGCAGGGTGGATTCGCTGAAGGTTGTATGCAAGGGCATAGAGGCGCATCTGTTTCATC
>CAYTUH010000238.1:2711-4865 GCA_964441165.1 uncultured Syntrophaceae bacterium | reverse complement strand
ATCTCTTCAAGAATCTCATTCTCTGTGGGCGGTTGTGTTCCCTGTAGCAGGCTTCCCAGGGGCTTTAAATGATATATTTTATGTTGTAGACGAACATCGCGGTGTCCCACGACAGCAACGAATGAATTGCACTTGTTGTCAAATGTGAGAGAAATTATGTTATCAACATTGACATAGTTATCTTCCGTTGACAGTATCCACACCATTGATGAATACTTGCACAAAAATGGATATCAATCTGTTGGATTGATTTTTAAAAAGGATAATTATTGTTTTTCATCCCCGGAATCACTAATGAATTCCTGGAGACGGGTATAAAGGAACTCTTCAACCTTTTTCACTGTCTTCAGGTCTCCACGGAATGCGAGAAGTTCGCGTGCGTCGCCATCCATATTGGCAAAATACATTTTTTGCGGGCGGGACACGATCTCAACATCAAACTTCTCGTTGATTTCGTAGATGATTTTTCTTGGAACCCCGGGGGGGACCAGTAGGTCAAATTTTTCTTCGGTATCGTCTGTCATGGTCATCCTCATTTTCCAATTTTCATTCTTCTGCCCATAATGCATGGCCCGCCGCGGACACCCCCGATGGGTTCTTTGGGTTTTCCAAGGGAAAGCATGCATCTTCCCATCAGTGCTGCTCCACGGGCAAGTCCGTCATCGACGAAGAGGATATGATCATCCGGGTTATCGAAAAGACCCCTCTCCTTTATCCCTTCCAGGATAATTTCGGGTTTTCTTCCTGAAATTGCTGCACGGCCGGTAAATCCTATCGATGCATTCCCCGGCACCAGTCCCTGGTCCGCGGCCACATCGATGAGGCGAAGGGCCATCCGGGCGCATACGTGGTCGATTACCTGCGTGAGTACATCTTTTCCGTGATTCTTATAGATATCATGACCGATTTCATTCAGGTCCTTTTCCCCGTCGAAGTTAATGCCTGCGTCACATCCTATCATCGCAATACCGGATTCCATGGCAATATCAGCCCGCACCGGTACCCTGCCAAAATGATCCCGTTCCGGGGGGACGATGCGGATGTCCACGACTTCGTGAATTTGGTCTTCATAATCTTTTATCAGGGAGGTTTTTTTCCTTGAAAGACCCCCGATAATGCTTTTTTCTCCGAAGAGGTCAAGTGCCGTGCCTTTTCCTTCCTGCACGAGGCCCGTCCCCCTGACCAGCGCATCGGGTATTGCCCCCGCAAGACCACAGAAGTTACCGACCGTGCGTGCGAACGGGTACTCGTCTTTCGGGTCTACATCGCTGGTAATCCTCCCGTCAAGGGTTGTTCCGAAATCGATCGAGAGGCACGGGTTCCTGAAGTCCACACTGGTCCACTTTGCACCTTCCTTAATTCCCGCCATCGCAAGTTCCCCTTCCATTTCATTGGCGACCATCTCAACACCGGAGGAACCGATCGGCGGCGTCACACCCGCTACCGTTCCACAGAAGGTCACCTTGTCAGCAAAGCTGAAATTCTGGAGTTTTTGGGGGAGATTTTCCTTGGACATGGGAGGCGTCATCTTCTTCGGGGGAACGCCGGCCATAAGGCACCCGTTCGCAAGTGCTTTGACAAAATCCCCAATCTGGTCGGGAGAGTCCATTGCCGCAACAACCCCCGTTGAACGGACCACAAAATCCAGATCGTCCTTGATTGAGAGGCCGGCATCCTTATGGCATTTGATGAGTGCGTCCCTGACGAGTTCGGCCACGGATTCCTTGGTGATGGGGGTCCCGACGAGCGTTGCACCAAAGACCTCTTCACCTGGTTTGGGGAGCCGGACATCACGGCTCATGCTGACGGTTTTATGGATGACGTAGGAACGGCCGGTTTCCAGGTTCGTTCCCGTCAAAATGCATTTTGTAGTAGTATTTCCCATCTCGACCGAGGCGACGATGAAATATGGGACTGACCGGTATTCAGGTTTCTGGAGGCCCGCACCATGGCCGACCATGGGAGGTGGGGGGCTTTCCACAATATTTGGGGACGGTTTTTTAAACCTGTCAAAAAAGGCACACATAATAGTCGATATTCATCTGTGCAAGTTATAGCTTTTCATTTTGGACCTATGTCGCCGAGGGGGCAATCACCATCCAGTCATTGGCATCCCTTCAGGCGGAGGTATGCTCGATCGTATCATGGGACAAA
>CAYTUH010000238.1:0-2701 GCA_964441165.1 uncultured Syntrophaceae bacterium | reverse complement strand
CTGTGCAAGTTATAGCTTTTCATTTAGGACCTATTTCGGCGAAGGGGAATTACATCATCAACGTCATTGGTATCCCTTCAGGCAGAAGCATGCCCGACTCGTCATTGGGGAAAAAATTTTCGGCGAACAGAAAAAAGGGTTATTTTTTATGATACAGGCGGGCCTGAAATCCGTAATAGGCGGAAAATCCGACCGCATCATTCTGGTCAATAGTCGTACTCTCAAATGAGACGAGATCGTCGGAGTAGATTGCCTCGTCGGAACTGCGTCCTGCAACGGTGACACATCCCTTATAAAGGATGAGGTCGACCTGGCCGTTGACCCGTTCCTGCGTTTTGTCGATAAATGCCGTAAGAGCCCAGAACAGCGGCTCATCGATGAGTCCCATGTACCCGAGTTCGGACCATTTGTCATCGACAATATTTTTGAAATAGAGTTCCTGTCGGGTCAGGACCAGCCGTTCCAGGTCGGCATGCGCCTTCAGGAGGACCGTTGCGGCAGGGTGCTCATAAATTTCACGTGCCTTGAGACCGAGGATACGATCTTCTATCATATCGTTCCTGCCGACCCCGTGCTTCCCGGCAATTTCATTGAGTTTTCTCATCAGTTCATAGCCGGAGAGGTTCTCGCCGTTCAGGGAGACGGGCACGCCCTTCTTGAATACGATGGTGATCTCCTCGGGGATATCCGGCGCTTCTGTCGGTGCGACGGTCCAGGCGTAGATATCATTGGGGGGGTGAAATGCAGGGTCTTCCAGGCGTCCGCCCTCGATGGAGTGGCTCCAGCAGTTCTCATCTATGCTGTACGGCTTCTCCTTGACCACGGGGACCGGAATGCCGTGCTCTGCGGCATAATCCATCTCCCATTCACGTGTCAGGTTCATCTCACGCATCGGGGCGATGATCTCGAGTCCTGCCTTCCTGAAAATAAAGTCAAAACGCAGCTGGTCGTTTCCTTTTCCGGTGCACCCATGGGCAACCGTGGATGCGCCTTCCTTTCGTGCAATGGCGACGATCTCCTCGGCGATGAGTGGGCGTGCAAGTGCGGTTCCCATCGGATAGCCCTCATATGACCCGTTTGCCTTGATGGAGGGGAAAAGCTGCTCTTCCACAAATCTCTCACGAATATCGATGGTATAGTGTCTATCTCCGATCAGCTCTCCTTTTCGGGTTGCCTCCGCGATATCGGCTTCGGGCTGCCCGACGTCGACAGCGACGGTGATAACTTCATCATAACCATAGTGTTCCTTTAACAGGGGGACGCAGATTGACGTATCCAGTCCGCCGGAGAATGCAAGTACGACTTTACCTTTTCCCATGGTGCTTTCCTCAGATGTGATGAGTGTAGTGCATTATATCATGTGCGGGAAGTGCAATAAATGGATACGCCTGTTCCCGTTGCATATTCTCATGCACGAAATCGCAGCGCCCGAAAGCCACGTGATGCGTGCCCCTGCCTCGTGCCACGTGCAGGGGACACGGAATGGGGAAGGTGATCCCTCTCCCGTGCCTTAAGGAGGACAGACGGGGAAAAAGGGGAGCCTGATAGTATTATATCTGGTAAACGGTGGTCTGGAATTTTTTGCCTGAAATGAAGGCCTGGCCGATTTCCTCGCCGATACGGTAATATTTCTTTCCCCGTGGGTCATACAGGATCGGATCCATCAGCCCGGGAACCGGGTTGCCGTCTTCATCAAGGATCTCCTCGTCTGCAAGGATGCCGACAATCTCCCCTATGACCTGGAGGTGGGAGCCGAGGGATACGGTTTTGACCATCCTGCATTCCAGGGCAAGAGGAAACTCTTCCACCATGGGTGCGTGCACGTCTGGTGCCGGGGTCATCGTAAGGCCGCATATCTTTGGTTTGTCAATATTGCGGCCCGATACTATCCCGAAATAATCCACCTCGGCAACAAATGAAGCGGAAGGAATGTTGATGGTGAACTCCTCCCTCTCAAGCAGGTTTTCGTAGGTATAGCGTGACTCGCGAACGGAGAAGGCCACACAGGGCGGTGCTGAACAGCAGACCCCTCCCCAGGCTGCGGTCATTGCGTCGGCCCGTTCTTCGTTATCATAGGTGCCGATAACAAGGAGAGGAAGCGGAGAAAGAACCGGTCCTGTACCGATCATTTTTTTCATACACTACCATACCGGCATATCCCTTTTCTTTTTTTGGGTAGGAATGGGGGATGAGATGCAGGTCTGCGGGCACCCTCTGTTCTATCAAGTGAAAGGGTGAGATGTCACGGGAAGGGTATCATGTGCGATGATAGCAAAATCAGGTGCACCAGACTACAATTCGGGGCGGCTGCGGCTTCGTGCTGCAAAGCTGCCTCTTTCCTGCGAAGATCCTCTTTTTTATATTCGCCTTCTCATTGTGTATCTCATTTTCTGGCATCATGTAAACTATGCGTAGAATTCGGCCGGATAAACGAATCCATTAAATAGTGGTATTTCGTATTGGGGGTAGTGATGGAAATGCCTCATGGGAAGTTTGAAATTTACCGGGACCGGTCAGGGGAGTATCGATTCAGATTAAAAGCGGCAAACGGGCAGACGATTGCAATAGGGCAGGGATATTCATCCAAGGCGTCGTGCATGAAAGGGATTGCAAGCATTCGGAAAAATGCACCTGAAGCCGAAGTAATTGAAATCGAGGTTTAGGTCCCGGTGGGGGGGATCGATACCTATACGGATAGTCT
>CAYTUH010000237.1:0-4875 GCA_964441165.1 uncultured Syntrophaceae bacterium | reverse complement strand
CAGCTTTCGTCATTTCTGCCCAAGGAATTCAGTTTTATCGCCAAGTCGATCAGCGAACCGGGCATTCTCGCCGACCTGGTCGCGTCCATCATCAATTCTCCCATTGAGGAAAAGCAGAAAATCCTTGAAATTCTTGACGTGAAAAAACGCATGAAGGCGGTGACGCGGCAGGTCAATCACCAGGTGAAAATCCTTGAACTGGGAAACAAGATTCAGACGCAGGTAAAAGATGATATCGACAAGAAGCAGCGGGAATATTATCTGCGCCAGCAGTTGAAGGCGATAAAGGATGAGCTGGGTGAATCGGAAGAGGCAAATGTGGAAATCGAGGAATACCGCGCACGGATCGAGGCAAAAAACCTCCCCGAGGAAGCCCGGAAGGAAGCTGACCGGGAACTGGAACGGCTGTCGCGGATGCATCCCTCTTCTGCCGAGTATACGGTGGCGGCAACCTACCTTGACTGGATGACGACCCTTCCCTGGAGCGAACACACGGAGGATAATCTCGATATCAAAGCCGCCCGGAATATCCTCGACGAGGACCATTACGGACTGGAAAAACCGAAGCGCCGCATTATCGAATACCTTGCCGTTCGCCGGCTGAAACCTGATTCAAGAGGGCCCATTCTCTGCTTTGCCGGACCTCCCGGTACGGGCAAGACCTCGCTGGGGCAGTCGATTGCACGGGCCCTGGGCCGCAAATTCATCCGCATGTCGCTGGGCGGCGTCAGGGATGAAGCAGAAATCCGGGGCCACCGTCGAACCTATATCGGCGCACTGCCCGGCCGTATTACCCAGGGTGTCCGCCGGGCAGAATCGAACAATCCCGTCTTCATGCTCGATGAAATCGACAAGGTGGGAAGCGATTTTCGTGGCGATCCATCGTCGGCGCTCCTTGAGGTTCTCGACCCCGAACAGAATTTTTCCTTTATGGATCATTATCTTGACGTTTCCTTCGATCTTTCCCATGTCATGTTCATTACCACGGCCAATATTCTCGATACCATCCCCCCGGCGCTTCGCGACCGCCTCGAAGTGATCGAACTGTCCGGGTATACTCTCGATGAAAAGATCAAGATTGCCGAACGCTACCTTATCCCGCGTCAGATAGAGGCCAACGGGCTTCGGGCAAAGCAGATTTCCTTTACCACGGCCGCACTGAAGCAGATCATCTCCGGATATACCCGCGAGGCGGGGGTCAGGAACCTTGAACGGGAAATCGGCACGATCTGCCGCGGCGTGGCTACCAGGGTTGCCGAAGGGGAGAAGAAAAAAAGCTCCATCACCATAAAGGACCTCCATCCCTATCTCGGTCCGGTGCGGATAACCCGGGAGATCAATACGAGGATATCAAAACCCGGTGTCGCCGTCGGGCTCGCATGGACGCCCGTGGGGGGCGAAATCCTCTTTATCGAGGCAACGGCTATGCCGGGGAGCAAAGGACTCTCTTTGACAGGCCAGCTCGGGGAGGTGATGAAGGAATCGGCCCAGGCGGCCCTGAGCTTCATCCGGGCGAATGCGGAAATCGTGGGTGTCGCCAGGGATTTCTTTGACGAGACGGATATCCATATTCACGTTCCCGCCGGTGCGATCCCGAAAGACGGACCCTCGGCGGGTGTTACCATGCTCACGGCGCTGGCATCTCTGCTGACGGGCAGGACCGTCAGGAAAAACCTGGCCATGACAGGAGAGATTACCCTTCGGGGTCTGGTGCTTCCCGTCGGCGGGATCAAGGACAAGGTCCTGGCCGCTCACCGGGCCGGCATCAAAACGATCATCATTCCCCGGCAGAACATGAAAGACCTGGAGGATATTCCAGACAAGGTAAAACGTGATATTGAATTCCGGTCTGTCAGCGAGATGAGCGAAGTGCTGAAGATTGCGCTGTCCTGAGCGGATGGATTTACAGGGACGGGCTGTGATAAAAAAGGGGGACGCAGGTCCCCTTTTTCTATATAAGGTCAGGGGGCGATGTCAATCTTTTTTACGAACCTGTCGTGATGTGAGTTGCAATGAAACACTATAATCCGAAATATGCCGAAAACAGATTCCGCCTGGTCTGCGACTTCCTGCCGAAGGGAGATCAGCCGCGGGCCATCGATGAACTGGTCAGAGGAGTCGACGACGGCCTCCCCCACCAGGTGCTCTTGGGCGTCACCGGTTCGGGAAAGACCTTTACGGTGGCCAACCTCATAGAACGGGTACAGCGGCCCACCCTGATCATCGCCCACAACAAGACCCTGGCGGCGCAACTTTACAGCGAGTTCAAGACCCTCTTTCCCGACAACGCCGTGGAATATTTCGTCAGTTACTACGATTACTACCAGCCGGAAGCCTACCTTCCCTCCACGGACACCTATATCGAAAAAGATGCCTCGATCAACGACGATATCGACAAGCTCCGCCATTCCGCCACGCGGTCGCTCCTGGAGCGGCGGGATGTGATTATCGTGGCGAGCGTCTCCTGCATTTACGGCATCGGTTCCCCCGAAACCTATTCGGGCATGCAGATATTTCTTGAGGAAAACGCTGAATTCGGCCGTGACGCACTGCTCAAAAGGCTCGTGGAAGTCCAGTATGAACGGAACGATGTCGATTTTCACCGGGGGACCTTCCGCGTACGGGGCGACGTGGTGGAGATATTTCCTCCCTATGCCGAAGACCAGGTGATCCGCGTCGACTTTTTTGGCGACACCGTTGAAACTATTTCTCTTGTCGATCCCCTGCGGGGGCGGATACTCAGAACGGAACGGGCCGTCACCATCTACCCGGGAAGCCACTATGTGACGGATCGCCCGAATATGCTGCGTGCCATCGCCGATATCCGGGACGAATTGAAGGACCGCCTGGCGGAACTGCGAAGCCGGGAAAAGCTCCTGGAAGTCCAGCGACTTGAGCAGCGCACCCTCTTTGATATTGAAATGATTGAAGAAATGGGTTACTGCCAGGGGATCGAAAATTATTCCCGCCACCTGACGGGACGGAAGCCCGGAGAGCCGCCGCCGACGCTCATGGAATATCTGCCCGACGATGCCCTCGTCATTATCGATGAAAGCCATGTGACCGTTCCCCAGTTGAACGGCATGTACCGGGGGGACCGGTCCCGGAAGGAAACCCTGGTGGAATTCGGTTTTCGTCTCCCCTCGGCACTGGACAACCGGCCGCTCATGTTTGATGAGTTCGAAGGGTTCGCCCACCAGAGAATTTATGTGTCGGCCACACCGGCAGTCTATGAATTACAGAAAGCCGGTGGAAAGGTGGTGGAGCAGGTGATCAGGCCTACGGGACTGATGGACGCGGAAGTCATTATCAAGCCCGTCACACACCAGGTGGATGATCTGCTCGGCGAAATAAAAGGGAGAATCGAGGGCGGGGAACGGGTCCTGGTGACCACCCTGACGAAACGGATGGCGGAAAACCTTACGGAGTATTACCAGGGTCTGGGCATAAAAGCGACCTACCTTCACTCTGACATCAAGACCCTCGAACGTGTCGCCATCATCCGCGATCTGCGAAGGGGGAAATACGATGTTCTGATCGGGGTGAATCTTCTCCGCGAAGGGCTCGATATCCCCGAGGTATCGCTGGTGGCCATACTCGATGCGGACAAGGAGGGGTTTCTCCGCTCCGAGCGTTCGCTGATACAGACGAGCGGGCGGACGGCCCGGAATGTGAACGGGCAGGTCATCATGTACGCCGACACCATTACCGCGGCAATTCGCGCCTGCATTGACGAGACGGCCCGGCGGCGGACCATCCAGGGGCGGTTCAACGAAGACCACCACATTACGCCCGAATCGATCAAAAAGGAGATCAGTGACATCCTGGCTTCCATATACGAGGCCGATTATATGACGGTGAGCGTGGAGGAACGGCAGGAGAAGTATCTGACGGGGAAAGACATTCAGGCGGAGATAGGGACTCTGACAAAAGAAATGAAAGAGGCGGCCCGGAACCTTGAATTTGAGCGGGCGGCGGCACTGAGGGACGAAATCAGGGAGCTCTCCCGGATGGAAACGGAAATCGGCTTGTGGGGGTAGTGGCGAAGCCGGCAGGGTGGTGACTGCAATGACGAATAAGAGTATCCTGGAAAACAAAGCGGCCGCCGCGCCCGCCAGGCCCGGGGTCTATCTCATGAAGGACCGGGAGAATGCCGTGATCTACGTGGGTAAGGCCCGCAATCTGCGCACCCGCCTGCGGGCCTATGCCGGTGCCAAAGATACGCGACCCATGATCCCCTTCCTGCTTCCGAAGATACAGGACGTGGAGTACGTGGTGACGGGAACGGAGAAGGAGGCGCTCATTCTTGAAAACAGCCTTATCAAGAAACACAAACCCCGTTTCAATGTCAATCTCCGCGACGACAAGAATTTCTTCAGCATCCGGATCGATCTCCGGGTCGCCTTTCCCCGCCTTGAACTGGTGCGGCGCATCAAGAACGACGGGGCCCGCTATTTCGGGCCATTCTCCTCCAGCCAGGCCGTCAAGGAAACGCTTAAATTTCTTCATCTCGTGTTCCCACTCCGGAGTTGCAAGGAGAGCGTATTCAAGACCCGCACCAGGCCCTGCATCGAGTACGAGATAAAGCGGTGCCTGGCCCCCTGTACCGGAAAGGTATCTGCGGCCGCCTACAAGGGGGTGGTACGGGAGACGATCCTTTTCCTGGAGGGAAAAGAAAAACGGCTCGTCAGGGACCTCCGCACCCGGATGCATGAGGCCTCGGAACAGATGCGCTTCGAGGAGGCGGCCCTTCTGCGGGACCGGATCGGTGCCATTGAAACGACCCTTGAAAAACAGAGTGTGGTCTCCTCTTCCTTCAGGGATCAGGATGTGTTCGCCTTCGTCCGTTCGGGTGACCGCACCCTCTTCTACGCC
>CAYTUH010000236.1:0-4878 GCA_964441165.1 uncultured Syntrophaceae bacterium | reverse complement strand
GGGTCCACGACAGGGTTCTCAGGCGAGAACCCAGATAGACATCAATATTTTCCCGTGCCATCTCGGCCTGTATATCACGAATCCTCCGGGGAAAATCAATGAAATAGGGATCGTTCTTTCCGGTTTGTGCTGTCATGGTTCGAACCTCCCTTAATATTCCGCGGGAATCGCGGAAAGGACTTTCTGCACGCGGTCGGATACGGCCGCCAGCTTCAGAGCCTTCACCATATTTCCCTTGAGTTTCAGTTTTCCCGTCATTAAAGCCTTCTGCGAACTCAGCTCGGTCCTCGTCACCCTGGCAAAGGTTTGATAGTCTCCGGTGATCCTGAATTCGGCCGTGGGCGATTCGCCTTCTCCGACGAGAAGCTCCGCGAGGTTCCCCCCTTCGTATTTGAAGTGAAGAAACCGCTCTTTTCCGTCAGGACAGTTTTTGTAGATATTTGTCATGGAAGAGGTGATGTGATTCATCTTTTCCGGAGAGAGTTCCGATTTCAACCGTCTTTCCGCCTCATCTTTCCACTCCTGGCTCAGGTACACCAATTTGCCCGTCATGATGATCCTCCTTTTTTATGTGACACACCTGAAAATGCAACATTTCATCCCTTCAAAACGGCCGCTTATCTTTTCATGAATCATGCATTATGGCAAACAAATTCAACATCCCGCCGGGAGAGAATCATGTCAAGCGTTCAGGATCACATCATTTACCCCCCCCTTCTCTTCCGGGAAATGGCGGTAGCAGGGGCCCCGGAAACTCCATCCCTTCCCTCCCGCATTTGACAAAGAAGGGAAAATATGCTTGTATAGGTGCATTCAATAAAAGAAGAAGGAGGTGAAGAGTGCACGTGTTCGGATTCACATGATGCTTCCGACGACATACATCGTTGAGTTAATGCGCAACCTTCCTTATTTTTACATCACGTCACGTGAATAAATAAAATTTCGTAACTTAATTAATCGACGAGAAATTTCTTACATAACAAGAAAGTCACGGAGGTGTAACATGAAAGCTGGAAGAGGTTATCTGTTTGTATTCGTTATTGTTTTATCGTTTTTTGCTGTTTTCACGCTCTTGCCGGCCTGCCACGCCGCAACACAAACCATCAGAATCGCCGACCTGAGCTGGGACAGTGTCCAGGTCCACAACCGGATCGCCGGCTTCATCATCAAGAACGGCTATGGATACGATCTCGAGTACATCCCCGGCAATACGATCGCACTCTTTGAAGGACTTGCCCGAGGCGACCTGGATCTTGAAATGGAGTGTTGGGTGGAAAATCAGCAGGAAGCCTATGACAAACATATCAAGGCGGGAAAAGTAATCGACATGGGAAGCTGTTTCCCCGACAGCTGGCAGGGCTGGCTCGTACCGACCTACGTCATCAAGGGCGACCCTGAACGGGGTATCAAGCCGATGGCGCCGGACCTGAAGTCGGTATCGGACCTTCCCAAGTACTGGAAACTCTTCAAGGACGTCGAAGATCCCTCAAAGGGACGTTTCTATTCCTGCATCCCCGGATGGGAATGCCAGAAGATCAATGAAAAAAAGATGGCCGCCTACGGTCTCGACAAGTATTACAACATATTCCTGCCCGGGTCCGATGCCGCCCTCAACGGCTCCATGGCATCGGCCTACAAACGGGGAAACCCCTGGTTCGGATATTACTGGGCACCCACCTGGGTTCTGGGAAAGCTCGACATGACCCCTCTCGAGGAACCTCCCTTTAATCAGGAACAATGGAACAAGGATTACGGATGCGCCTATCCCTCGGTAAAGGTGAACATCATCATCTGGTCCGGTCTGAAGAAAAAAGCACCCGAAGTCGTCGAATTTCTCGGCAAATATGAATCGACCACGGCCCAGACCAATGAATTCCTTGCCTTTATGCAGGACACCGAAGGAAGCACGGAAGATGCGGCGATCTGGTTTCTGAAAAACAAGGAATCCATCTGGACACCCTGGGTGCCGGCTGATGTGGCGAAGAAAGTCAAGGCAGCACTGAAGTAGGATTCCTCTATCATACACAGGCATAAAAAGCGGCTTCCGTCTCGGAAGCCGCTTTTTTATTACATGATTAAGGATTGAGGGGTTGAAGAGCTCTTGAGTTCACAAGTTTGTAAGTTCATGAGCAAATGCAAAGTGCAAAGTACCTGAGTAAAAAGCAGTTCCCCCCTGTGTCAGGATAGTTGTCACCTCTGATGGACATTATTATCGAACTTCATAGTGGGGGTGAAGGAGGTTGACATGGGGTATTCCGAGATGTCCCAAAGCAGTTCGCCGATGAATAAGCGATATGTTCACAGATTTTATTCTTACTTCCGGCTTCTGAATTCTGACTTCTTAAGTGAGGCTCCCGCACGGGGCGCGTAACGTGAAACTTTGAACTCGAAACTCGAAACTCGAAACCGTTTTTATTCTTACTTCTGATTCCTGAATTCTTACTTCTTTTCTTGCTGATCGCTGACAGCCATTCGTCACGCCATCCTCGGCATTTCCACCTGTTTGTCGGGAGAATACTTCAGTTCCAGCCGCCGGGCCACATCGCTCATTCCGTAACAGCAGAGGAAGTAGAGAACGGCGATGGTGGTATAGATTTCGAAGGGATAAATCATCAGGCGGTTGTTGACGGTCTGTGCAACCGTGGTAAGCTCGAAGACGCCGATGATATAGGCCAGCGATGTATCCTTGAAGAGAGCGATGAACTGCCCCACAATGGCGGGAATCATGATCTTGAGCGCCTGGGGAAGGATGACAAAGCGCATCGCCTTGAAGTAACTGAGTCCCGAGGCATTCGCCGCCTCCATCTGGCCGAAGGGGATCGCCGTGACGCCGGCACGAACGATCTCCGCAAGGTATGCCCCCGAGAAGACCGTAAAGGCGATCAGGGCGCTCCAGAAGACGTTGATCTGCATGCCCGTCACGATTGGTGAGAAGAAATAGACCCAGAAAATGACCATGATGAGCGGATTACCACGTATGAGTTCGATATAGAGCACACTCGGCGTGCTGACCAGAACGTTCCTGCTCAACCGTCCCAGGCCCGCCGCAAGTCCCAGGGCAAAACTGACTGTGAGGGAAATGAGGGCCAGAAGCACACTCAACGACAGGCCGCCCAGCCCGTAAAAAATCTCGCCATCGCCACCATGAGGAAAGGTCCAGATAAGCAGGGCCTGGAAATTGCTCCAGATCACCTCCCAGTTGAAGCCCCACACTCCATAACCGACAGCTCCCAGAAAGGCGGCGAAAAAGAGGAGAAATGCCACCTTGCCAACTTGAATCATCATCCTCCAGAGACGTTCAAACCACTGTTCACCGCTTGAGATATAGAGAGACTCGGCCTGGCTCGCGTCGTTCCGTTTCAGGAGGGCGATGATCCAGGCAATTCCCTTCCAGACTGCCGACCCCAGGAACAAAAAGGGACGAATCATAAGCGCAAACATTCTATCGACAAGATTCAAGTCTTTTTTGCCGATCTCAAGATGATGGTTCACACTGTTCATGATAAGGCTGATGATAAGCGACAGGCTGAGATAAATAACGGTGGCCGCCGTAGTCGCTTCAAAGCCGCGGAAGGTGAATGATTCGATCTGCTGGGCCTGCCAGCACAGGTCGGCCACACCGACCACCATGGCAAGGGAGGAGTTTTTCATGTTGTTGAGAAATTCGCTTCCCAGGGGCGGAATGATGATGCGAAATGCCTGAGGGAGGATGACAAACCGCAGTGCCTGCACACGCGTCAATCCCGAGGATGCCGCCGCTTCCAGATGCCCCCGCGGTATTGCCTGTATTCCCGCCCTGACCACTTCCGCAATAAATGAAGCCGTGTAGACGCTCAACCCGCCCGTGGCGGCCCAGAATTCGTAATTATGATCATAGAGAAATTCGCGAACCCCTTCGGGCAACACCATCGGAAAGGCAAAATACCAGAAAAAAAGCTGGACCAGAAGCGGAGTGTTCCGGAAAAACTCTACATAGGCCGTGGAAAAGTAATAAAGGGGCTTGAATTGTGAAAGCCGGGCGATACCGAAGAGGGTTCCCATGACCAGCGCGATGGCCGCACTGATAAGTGAAATCTCGATGGTCGTGACCAGTCCCCGGAGCAGCCAGTACCCGAAGACCTCGTTGTAGGTGGGATTGAGCTCGTAAAGAACCGCCCAGTGGAATTCATACCCGAAATCAATCTTGGTAAATATGATGAATACAATAGCGGCGAGTCCCGCCACTACCCCAAACTGCTGTAATCTTTGTTTCCAGACGTCCATTTGCTGCAATATTCTTCTTACGGTCTAAATACAAACACATAAAAACTGCGGCCCGGAAATCCAGGCCGCAGTCTTTTTTATGTCTGTAGAATTGATTCTTTCGACAACACTCAGGTTACGGCCACATCTCGATTTTCTCGGTCATGGGGAAATAGTAGAGCGTGTCGGGTCCGTACCACTTATTGTAGATATTCATGTAGGCGCCGTCACTCCACATATCCTGCAGTGCGAAATTGATGGCATCACGCCAGTCGCTGTCATTTTCGGGAACGCCGATTCCGTAAGGTTCATCGCTGAAAAAATCGCCGACCAGTTCATACTTGCCGGGCTCCTTCGCCGCATAACCGAGAAGGATGGTGCTGTCCGTCGACCAGCCGTGGACCTTGCCCTGCTGGAGTGCCAGGAAGCACGAGGGCTCATCCTGATAACTGATGACGTGCTTTTCGGCATCGGGGTCACCCAGTTTCTTCAGGAGATTGATCGCATTCTTCTCGCTCGTGGTACCCTGCATGGAGGCAATCCGTTTTCCTACGAAATCCTTATGGCTTGTATATTTACCCTTTTTCGCCAGGATTTTCTGCCCATCGAAGAAATAGGTGATCGAGAAATCGATTG
>CAYTUH010000235.1:2471-4883 GCA_964441165.1 uncultured Syntrophaceae bacterium | reverse complement strand
ATGGCAAGGACTATCCTCACGAGGCCATAGAACAGGCAGGGAAGGATCAGGAGGATGCCAAATTGTGCGGGTGCAAGAGATGGCCTGTTCTCCAGGGCATCCAGGTCTTCTTTCAGGGGCAGGATATCGCGGCCCGTAAATTCAACTCGTTTCCGGGACTGTTCAGTATCCTCGTCACCGGGAGGAGATTTAAAGACGGCCGATGCATCCTCTTCGGCAGCCTTCCCTACAGTCACCGCAAGGGGTTCACTTGAAAGGACTTCGCAGGTTTCCGTCAAGGGATCGAAATAACTCATCCGAAAGGGCGCAATGGTATAGCTGCCCTCCCGCATTGCCACCAGGGCAAAGCGAAAAGTTTTGGTGCCCCTGATGCCGTCCTCACTCAGTGTAATTTCCTCCTGGGGAACATCGGTATACAACTTAAAGGTATCGGGGATCTCCACGGCCGGCTCGCCGGCATCCATGATGTTTCCCCTTCCCTCAATCGTGACCGTCAAGGTCGTGGAATCGCCCACGTTGACGGTATCACGCTCCAGCGAGGTGCTCATGGTAAAGGAACCGATAAGACCCGAAAAATCCGGCCGGACCGTATCGTTGGGAAGCGGTTTTACCTCCACCGTCAGGGGATCGGTCTTGAAAATCCGGTGTTGAAAGGTACTGCGCCCGAAAAAGGATTCGGGGAAAAGGGAATCGAGGGGTGATGTGCGTCCGCTCCGCTTTCCCGTTGCCACGTCGCATTCAAGGAGCGCCGTTTCAATCGTGATGGTGCCGCCTTTCAGGGGAATGAGCAGGTACCGCAACTCCGTCACGGTAACTTCCCGGCCCTTTACCGTCCTTCGATAGGGCTCTTTCTGCCCGATCTCCTTGACGGTAAAGCCGGAGAATCCGGGCTTCTGAAATCGTGCATTGGCATACTGGGTGAGGCTTTGGAGTGTGAATGTGTAAACAATCTGTTCTCCTTCATAGGGATTCAGTTCCGACAGGGTCGCCGCCACGGAGAGGGGCGGTATCGCGTCACTCTCCTCCCGGGCGGATCCGCCGCCCACTGTTATGGAAATGGCCCGCGTTGAATAGACCTTCCCTTTGAATTCCGCCTGTAACGGCGGGATGGTCAGCATGCCCTCTTTAAGGGGAATCAGAAGATAGTTGAAACGCTTTTCACGAAAAACTTCGCCATTGACAATCTGCATGCTGGAGCTGGTGCCGCGGGAAACCACCCGAAAGTCACTGATTGCCGACAGATCAACTTCGGCCTCTCCCCCCCTGACGGCAAGGGACAGCATGACCGACTCCCCCGGGGTGATCTCAGTCCTGTCCACGTCAGCCTCTATTTCAAAGGCCCACAGAGCTACGGGAAACATCAGTATGCATAAAAATGTTACAAAAAATTTCTTCATCATGGTGGCTGTCAGCTTTCAGCACAAAACTAAAATTTTGTATCCTGAAACAAAGGAAACGTTAATCTGTTTTTCTCAGGCACTATGCCACACTGGGACTTTTTTGTTTTTACTCTGTGCCCCTGTGCCTTTGTTCCTCTATGCCTGTCTTTGCCACTCCCCCATTCACCAATCCTTTTCGACAATCCGTTTTTCATAGGAGGGCATCATGGCCTTTCCCGGCTGATCATGAAGCCGGTTCAATATACGCTCTGCCTGCATTCCCTGCCCTTCATCATCGGCGTTTTTCTCTCCTCCTGAGGCCTGCTGCTGCTCCTGACCAGTGTCGCCATCTCCAGGTTGGGGGAGTTCTTCTTCCCCTCTCCGCCCCTCATCATCCATCTCGCTTCCATAACGGGGCGAAGCGGACTCTCCGGGTGACGATGATTCATTTCCCTCCTGCTCGTCACCCTGCCCTTTCTCAGGCTCTTCCTTTCCTTCTCCGTTATTCCCGTCCTGCGTGTCCTGATCCTGCTTCTCTTCGCCGTCGCGGCGTTCCTGCTGCTCCTGCTGCTCCTGCTGCCTCTGTTCCTCAAGTTTTCTTCTCACAAACTCGAGATTTTTGCGCGCATCCTCGTCCCCGGGATCGATCCTGAGCGCCTCTTCGTAGTGAGTAATCGCCTCTTCGAGATTTCCCTTTCGATAACTGGCATTGCCGAGATTGTAGTGCGCCTTCTGCTGCAATCCGTCATCGTCGCCTTTCAGCGCCGCCCGGTAATTTTCAGAAGCGGCATCGAAATTGCCGAGCCGGTAGTACGCGTTACCGATATCATAGAAGATCTCGGGTCGTTCAGGGTCCTCGAGCTGGGCATCGATAAAGGATTTCAGTGCCTTCTCATAGTCACCCCGTTCATAGGCTTCCGAACCGCCGTGAACCATTTTCCCCGCCTCTCCCGCCCAGACCACCGGTGGCCGGCAGAGTAAAAAGGCGGCCATTATGAGCAGGAGGGCTCCTTTTCTTGTCTCAGGTACGACG
>CAYTUH010000235.1:0-2461 GCA_964441165.1 uncultured Syntrophaceae bacterium | reverse complement strand
AAGGAGTGCCAGTATCGCCAGAGCCAGAAACCACTGGAAGCGATCCTCCCAGACCCTTTTTCGTCCGCTTGCCTGCGTCGTCGCCTCCATTTCCTTTCGGATCTTTCGGGAATAGATTGTTTCAAGATCCATGTCTCCCGCCACGGATCGGACGTAGGCGCCTCCCGTCAGCTCAGCGATCTTTTTCAGAGTTGCTTCGTCAAGGCGCGAGAGCACGATGTTCCCCGCCCTGTCTTTCCTGAATCCCCCCGCTGCATCGGGTATGGGGGCCCCTTCATCCTTTCCTATTCCGACGCAGAAGATTTTCACCGCACTCTTTCGTGCCGATTCCACAATGTCAACAGGATTTTCCGCTCCCGTATTTTCTCCATCCGTAATCAGGATCACGGCCTTATCGGTATCATGCTCATGGGAAAATCCTGCTAACGCCTGTGATAATGCCGCGGCGATATCGGTACCTCCCATGGGGAGAAAATCGGGAGACAGGGCGTTCAGGAATATATGGAAGGCCTCATAATCAAGCGTGAGAGGACACTGGAGAAAGGCCGTACCGGCAAAGGCGACCAGCCCCACACGATCACCCTTCAGCATGCCCAGAAGGTCATAGACCTCCCGTTTCGCCCGGTCGAGCCTGCTGGGGCTGATATCCTCCGCAAGCATGCTCCGCGAACAATCGAGGGCAATGATGATATCGACACCTCGCTGCTCCAGATTCTGCCAGCGAAACCCGTACTGGGGACCTGAAAGGGAAAGCGTGAGGAAGATGACCACCACCAGGATCAGAGCCGCCTTTGTCCATCGCCCGGTACGGCTGATCCCGGATGCGGCTACACCAAGTCCCCGTGCGGTGGAAAAGCGGGACAGTATCTCCTTGCGCTTTCTCATGCCGTAAAGAAAGAGAAAGAAAATTGCCGGTACCAGCCATAAGAGGAAAAGCATCTCCGAGCTGACGAATTTCATGGCACCCTCACGTAACGCGTGTTGACCAGGATACTCCACAACAGGATCATGACAAGGGCGGGGATGAGCAGAAAGCGATACAATTCCCGATATTCAGCGAAATGCTTCATCCTGACCTCGGTTTTTTCAAGTTGATCGATGGTGTCATAGACGTCCTGAAGTGTTTCCAAATTCTTTGCGTTGAAATAGAGGCCTCCCGTCTTGCGGGCAATCTCCTTGAGGCTTTCCTCATCCATGGTGACGCGCCGCTCAACGTACCGTTGACCCAGAAGGGGGTCCTGAATCAGGAAGGGGGCCGCACCCGTCGAGCCCACACCGATAGTATAGATCCTGACGCCCCGCAGCGAGGCCACCTCCGAGGCCGCCTGCGGAGAAAGCTCTCCGGCATTGCTCTCGCCATCGGTAAGGAGAATGATGATATTGGATGCACTCCTGATGTCTTCCAGGCGTTTCAGTGAAATACCGATTGCATCGCCGATCGCTGTCGTGGGACCGGCCGCACCGATGTTCACACGATCCAGGATCGAGGTAATGGTCGTGTAGTCGCGGGTCAGCGGAACCTGCGTGTAGGCCTGGGAGCCGAACACGACGAGTCCGATCCTGTCTTCATACCGTTTGGTGACGAACCGCTCCACCACCGACTTCACCGCCTCGAGCCGGTTGACGATTTTCCCGTCACGTCTGAAATCGAGGGCAGCCATGCTCTCCGACGTATCGACGGCAAGAATGATATTCACTCCTTCCGTCAGCACGCTGATCTGGCGGACACCCCACTGCGGCCTGGCGAGGGCCACGATCATGAGGCAGAGGGCTGTGTATTTGAGAACATCGATGATCCATGCCATTCTCAAGGCCCTTGAAGGCTTGACGGTCTTTGCCGTCGAGAGGTCCGGCAGACCCATGGGGGGATAGAGGACTCTGCGCCTTCTGAAATAGACAAGGAACGGTATCAGAATCAGAAGGGCAAAGAAGTATGGTGATGCAAATCGAAACATCGCTATCAGCAGTATCCTTAACGCACAGTAAAAGGCAGCGGTCTCATTCCTTCGACCCGTCTTTCACTGGAGCGGTCTTGTGCACAAAGGTTTCAACGAACTCGAAGTGGCGGGCAGCCTTTTCCGTCTCGGGAGGAAATCCCGCATATTTCACCAGATCGCTGCTGTAGAGAAACTCCCTTCCCTCCCGTTCGAGTTCGCCCTCCAATGCCAGTTTCCTGTACAGGGGCACCAGTTCTTCCGTAGTCATCTCCGGCGCGTCAATTCCGAACCGCCCCCGGAGATATTCCCTGAAGACGGCGGTCAGTCGAAAATAGAAGATCCGCTCCCGCAGAAGTCCCGACGCTTTCAACGTCCGAAGGGCGTCGAGGGCCCGTTCATCGGGAGGAATGTCCCGAAGGGCCGGTGCCATGCTCCTCCGGTGCCGTGACCACCAGGCAAGTACACCGATCACCAGTGCTGCGATGAGAATGCCCAGAGCGCCATACACCATGAAGGGCACCACC
>CAYTUH010000234.1:0-4885 GCA_964441165.1 uncultured Syntrophaceae bacterium | reverse complement strand
AAGGAGGTATGTAAATGCTTTGTCCACCGGGCAGGGAAGGGAAGGGAAGGCGTCCCCGTCCTCTGCCGTGATTGGTGTTACTATGGCTTCATGCATGCAGTTCCCAGTGTGGCCCGTCCGATTTCTTGAAGGCAGTCTCGGCGATTTTGGGACTGAGATAAACACTGCCGGTAATGATGGTCCGTATGGCCGCTGACAGTTCGCGGCAGGCGTTATCCTTGAGAAGAAAAGCAAGGGCGCCCGCTTCAAAGATCCCGGAGACCAGCCGTTTGTCGTTATAGAGGGAGAGAACGGCGATCTTGGCATGGGGTGCCGTCAGACGAAGTGCGCGAATCAGGACGAGGACACTCATGTCCGGCATGGTGATGTTGACGATGATTACGTCGGGCTGCAGCGTTCCCGCAAGCTGCACGGTGGTGCGTCCGTCTTCCGCCTCGCCGATGACCTCCATGTCGGGTTCTTTTACCAGAAGCGTACGAAGGCCGTCACGGACGATTTTCCGATTGTCGGCTATCAGTGTTTTTATCTTCATTGGTTTTCCCTGCCTGTCAGTGTGTATCCGGTTGTGCCGGTATGGCAACGCTTATCCTCGTGCCGTTGGCCTTTGCCGATTCGATATGGCAGGTTCCCCCGAAGTAGGAGACTCCCTCTCTGATTTTAAGGAAACCGTACCACTTCCGCCGGATTTTCAGGAGGTCGAGATCGTTTCGGGTGAATCCCTTTCCGTCATCTTCGACGGTGACCCGCACGGTATCGTCCCCCTTTTCGATGGTGATCGTGACGGACTGTGCGCCGGCGTGTTTTTCCACGTTTGTCAGCAGTTCCTTGGTGACGTCATAGAGAAACAATCCCACACTCTTATCCACCAGAAGCGCATGATCGTCTTTTATGAAGGTCACCCGGTTGTTCGTCTGTTCCTGGAATCGTTCAGCGAGCCATTCTATCGCGGCCTCAAATCCCGTATAGACATAGGACGCCCGGGACATGCGCTCGAAGAAGCTCTGTTGCGTGGTCGAGTCCTCTCCCGGTACGGTAAGAAGGTAGACCTCGCCCCGTTCCGTATCGGCGGGCTGGTAATCCTTTCCTCCCATCTCTTTTTTCAGTTCTTCTATGATCCGCAGGGCCCTGTCGGCTATCGACCCGTGGTCCGGCGTGGTCAGAATGTCCTCCAGGGTTTCTATTTTTTGCAGTGCTTCGTTGTTGTTCATTGTGCAGTCCTCCGTCCGGTACTATTCGATGCGGTTGCTCCGCACCCATATCTTCATGTCATCGGCCTGCTTGATGAGGTCGTCCCTGAATTGCGGGTGCGCGATATTGATGAGTGCCTCGGCCCGTTCCCATGTCGATTTACCCTTTAACTGGGCGATCCCGAATTCCGTTGCCACGTAATGTACGATTGACCGTGGAACCGTGACGATCGACCCCGGGCTCAAGGCCGGTACGATGCGGGAATGGACCTGGCCCTTTTTATCCGTGAAGGTGGAGCTGATACAGATAAACCCTTTGCCTCCGTGGGACTTGAATGCGCCGAAGATGAAATCGAACTGCCCGCCGGTACCTGATTTATGGTGGCTGCCGACGGATTCGGAGCAGACCTGGCTGAAGAGATCGACCTCGATGGCATTGTTGACGGCGATCACCTTGTCGTTCATGGCGATCACGTGAGGATCGTTGACATAATTGACGGGGTAGGATGCGCAGGTCGGATTGTGGTCGATAAAATCGTAGAGCTTCTGAGTGCCCATGGCGAAGGTGTAGGTCATCTTGTAGGTATTGATCTTCTTTCTCGCACCCGTGGCACGTCCCGAGTTATAGAGATCAACGCAGGAATCGACCAGCATTTCCGTATGAATGCCGATATCCTTCAGATCGCTCTCGGCAATTTTCTGTCCGATCACGTTCGGCAGGCCGCCGATGCCGAGCTGGATACAGGAACCGTCAACGATTTCCTTCATGATATGATTGGCGATCATATTGTCCGTTTCCGTCGGCCGGGCTGCCATGATTTCTTTCAGCGGTTTGTTATTACCTTCCACGATGTGATCGACCCGGGAGATATGAATCGATTCCCGGCTTCCTCCGAAGCAGTACGGAACCGACCGGTTGACTTCCACCACGATCTTTTTCGCCTTGTCGATGGCGGGGCTGGCCAGGGAATTGCAGAGGCCGTAATTGAAGTATCCCCGCGAATCCATGGGTGTAACGGTCAGGAAGATTACATCGTAGTCGTGGTATTTCCTGATGATGCGCGGCGCCTGGTGATAGGTCAGCGGCGCGTAGTTGCAGAGGTTCTGATCGTGGAGACGCCGCGACACTGCACCGAAATGCCAGTCGCTGAGCCGCACATGCTCCCGCGTCGGGTCCGCCTCGACCGCTTTCGGCGTGCTGGTGAAACAGGTGCTTCTGATTTCAACGTCGTGGATTTCATGCACCCGCCGGGCGAGGGCTGTGTCGATCGCTTCGGGAAAGAGCACGAATTCGCTGTAAAAGACCTGGTCCCCCGATTTCACGAGTCCGGCCGCCTGATCCGGTGAAATCAGCTTTTCCCGGTATTGCCACATGTCAACAGTGCGGGAGCCTTCAATGACCCTGATAATGGGTTGAGTCTTCGCAGTACTTTCCGAAACCCTGTCTTTCGTCTTGTTACCCTGAATCATCGAGAGGTCATCTCGCTTCGTTATGTGATCAGCGGTCTCTTTCGTTTTTGTGTTCATAATGGCGGACTCCTTTCGTGTTACCTGCTGATTCTGCAGGGAACGTCAATCGTCACGCGCGTCCCCATGCCCTTCTTCGCTTCCACTGCCAGATACCCGCCCACATGGCCGATCTCGGTGCGCATTGTGGCCAGTCCCGTTCCCCTGGTGTACCGTGTCAGGGAATCGATGTCCGTCACGTCGAACCCGTCGCCGTTATCTTCCACGCTTACCGTGATGTCGTGATCCTTCTTTTCGAGTGTCACCATGACATCGGTGGCGTTGCTGTGCTTCTCCGCGTTGGTCAGCAGTTCCTTCACACATGTGAAAAGTACGTACCCGATTTCTTTCGCCACCCTGATGTGGCCCTCGGGGTTCGTGTATCCCACGTTGATGGTGCCTTCTTTTTTGTAGGCTTCGGTAAGCCACTCCAGGGCGGCCTCGAGACCGACATAGACGTAGGAGACGCGGGCCAGCATTTCCAGGAAGGCTTTCCGTGATTCGGGATCCGTGGCTGTATTGCCGGTGAGCATTTTTTTCCGCCCTATAACGGGAACCATCTTGACCGGTTTAACGGAGGGAAGATCTTCTTCCTTGAGAATCGCCACCAGCTGCTGGGCGATGTTCAGGGCCGTGCCGTTTCCATTTCCGTTGCCCGGGGTGTAGATTTGGGTGTCAAGGATATTTTCAAGTCGTTCAACTTTTTCGAGTGCTTCATTCCGTAACATTGTTTTCTACCTCCAATCTTCATTCGTTTCAGGATTCGTTTTTTATGTCCTGAAGTTGGATTATAAATAATCCATGACGCAGATTATTGGTATCGGGATGCACCCGATTCGGAGGGACAAAAAACCTTAATTGATTTTAAGCGAAAAGGAAAAAAAGGCGTGGAAATGGCGTGAGTACAGTAGGGCAGGGGGATGGATCATGTTTCCAGTGTGGTCAGCCCCTCCCGGATGGCATATTTGACGAGTTCGGAAAGTGTATGGATATCAAGCTTTTCCATGATGTTTGAACGGTGCGTTTCTACGGTTTTGACGCTGAGATTGAGGCGTCCCGCCACATCCTTTGTGCTGACACCCTCGGCGAGAAGCTGCAGTACCTCGCGTTCACGTTTGGTCAGCTCCGTGAAGGCCGATTTTTCGGTGCTGGTGGATTTGCTGACAAAGCGCCGCACCACGATGTCGGCGATTTTAGGGCTCAGGTATATCTGGTTGTCCACGACGGCGCGCACCGCACGGGCAAGTTCCTCGAAGGCGCTGTCCTTGAGCAGGTAGCCCGAGGCGCCCGCTTCGAGCATACCCGAGACGAACCGCCTGTCCGAATGCATTGAGAGGGCGATCACTTTGACTCCGGGAACTTCCTCCAGGATTGCCCTGGTCGCGTCGATCCCGTTCAGGTCGGGCATGGTGATGTCCATGATCACCACCTTCGGGATGATCTTTTTGGTCAGCTTGACCGCCTCACGGCCGTCTTCCGCTTCGGCGACGACTTCCATGTCCTTTTCGTTCTCGATCAGGGTGCGAAGGCCGTCACGTACAATCTTGTGGTCGTCTGCCAGCAGAATTTTAATCGTCATGTCCGGTGTGTCCTTTCTCTTTCGTACCTTCTATCGATGGCGGAACAATCATGGTAATGCGTGTACCCTGGCCCTTTTTCGATTCGATATAGCATTGACCGCCCAAATAGTCCAATCGTTCCCGTATGCTGAAGAGTCCGAAGCCCTTCGACCAGTCGTCGCGGAATTCCAGGTCCGACTTATCGAAACCCCGTCCGTCATCCTCCACGCTCAACAGAATATTGCCGTTGGCCCTCTCCAGCGTGACCAGTGCGTTCGTCGTGTGGGCGTGCTTGACGATATTCATCAACAGCTCCTGGGTGCTCCTGAACAGAAAGAAGGAGATGTCCTTGTCGAGTCCGCTCGGGATGTCACCCGCCTCGAGATGAACGTCGATATTATACTTTTCCTGAAATTGCTCGGCAAGCCATTCGAGAGCCGCCTGCAGTCCCAGAATGTAGAGGACGGGGGGACTGAGATTTAACGTCAGGGTGCGGGTGTCGTAGATGAGCTGGTCCATGAGCCCGATGATTTCATGGAGGGGATCGATGAAGGGAGTCTCCGCGGCATCCTTTTGGAGGGTCTCCAGTTTTATTTTCGCTACGGCCATGGTCTGGCTGATGCCGTCGTGGAG
>CAYTUH010000233.1:0-4900 GCA_964441165.1 uncultured Syntrophaceae bacterium | reverse complement strand
AAAGATAACACCGACACCGGTGCGTCCTTAGTCGCCCGTCCCTCAGTGCAGGCCCCTGCGTCGCCGCCTGCCGTCAAGAGGCACTTCCCCTCATGTAAAGATGCTTCTTCCCGCAGAATCAGGCGGTGACCACCGTTGAAAGTTTCTGCCCTGCTTCCAGAGCTTCCTTTTCCACTCGTTCAAACAGTTCCGCTACCGTGGGAATATCGTGGAGCAGTCCCGTGGACTGACCCACCGTCAAAACGCCCCGATTCATGTCGCCCTGTTCCGTCGCGAGGCTGATAGCCTTGAACGCGTTCGCGAGATAGGCCATCATGACGGCGTTTTTGAAACCTGATAAAAGGACACCGATGAATAATTTGAAATAGGGCAGGTTGAGCATTTTCGCGATATCCTTCGAATTTTCCAGGGCGGCAAAGAAATTCGGCATGCCCATAAAACCTTTCCGATATGCCTTGATCGCCGTGGGGGTGTTGAGTGAACGGCAGCCGAGACCATCAAAGTAGCGACCGTAAATCGTATCTTCAACGCCCTTTTCCAGCGACAATTTCTTGTAGTTTGCATGCAGAGGGCTTTCTTTGGTGGCCATGAGCCGCGTTCCCATGGCGATGCCGTCGGCACCGAGGGCCAGTGCCGCTGCTAGACCTCTTCCATCGGCAAACCCGCCTGCGGCAATAAGAGGAATATCGACGACGTCGGCAATGGATGGTATCAGTACCAGCGAGGTGGCATCTCCACCGTGGGCCGCCGCTTCGTGGCCCGTCACGACGAGTCCGTCGGCGCCCTGCTTCTCTGCCGCTTTGGCGTGCTTTTCATTGACAACCGTCGCAATGACCTTTCCGCCGTATTTATGAGCCCCCTCAGCCAGCCAGTTTCCTTTTCCCAGAGAGTAATTGATGACGGGAACCTTTTCCTCGAGCAGCACCTGGGCGTTTTCCTTGGCCCCGGGGAACAGCAGTGTGGCATTTGCCCCAAAGGGCTTATCGGTAAGCTCCCGGATTTTTTTGATGGATTTACGAGTTTCTGCAGCATTGAGAGGACCTGTGGCCAGAACTCCCAGCCCCCCCGCATTTGATACGGCGGCAACCATTTCAGGTACGCTTATCCAGCTCATACCGGACAACATGATAGGATATTTGATGTCAAATAGTTCGGTAATACGTGTTTTCATAGGTCTCTCCTTTGTGCGAGTGGAATGTAGCTGAAACTAAACAGTTATAATGAATAATCATTTTGTGAAATCGCCACGGCCGCAGACCGTGTATTCTTAATATGTGGGGTGAAGGCATGTCAAGTCTATTTTTTTCTGTTACGGAGTATCCCGGTGCAATGAAAAGAAGGTCTCCCGGAGTTGTTGAAAAAGGAAGAAGTGTGCCGCTCTCACGGGTGTTACAGATTCACGATTAAGGAGACCTGTTTATGCGATACCGCCCGGAGGGGCGGATATTGAGGATTGGTGCGGGAGTGATTGAAAAAGAAAGGGGAGATCTTGCGATCTCCCCTTTGGAGGTTTTTACCGACCAACCATTTCGCCTTTTTTGCTGAAAAGGCTCTACGCCAAATTCAACTCACATTCCGTTCTTGTTCAACCCCCGCATTGCGAAGACTCCAATCGGGACCGTAAGGAGTCATTCTCAATAATCGGTCGGCATTCGGGTTTAAGCCAGATTAGGAGGAAGGTTCTGGCTTCTTTCACCTCTGCAGTTCATAGTGCACTTTTCGTGCCAAAAAGGTGTTGGGCGGTAACATTCTGTAAACAGATGCAATTTACTGTATGACCTCTAATGCCACTCTGGCAGGCCGGAAAGAATTGTCGGCCCCATTCAGGGCAATATATTGCTTAAAAATAGGAAATACAAGTGGTTATGTTACACATGGTAGTGGTCGGCCATTCGACAATATTGTCGAACGGCTCTGTCCCGGCCATGCCGTTTGTCCTGAGTTTTCAACCTATTGCAATTCTACAAATTATGGTATGCTCCTTGCTGTTGTTTGGGATTGCTGCAAAGAACAGGCCAATTCAAACAGGGTGATTTGATGAAAAAAATGTCGTGTATGAGCGTATTATTGATCTTTTTGTTCGTTTTTTTACCAAATGCCTGCGCGCAGGACATCGCAGGGGAGACGGCGCAGGATATTTCCAAAGTGAACGACGGCAAGTGCACACCGCTTTCGGAAATGAGCTTGACGGAACAACAGAATAAAGCCATCGAAATGATACGGACATCCTATCGGAAGGAAATTCTGCAGCTTCGGAGCAACCTGATGGTGAAACAAATAGAATTCAAGGGGCTCCTCAAGGACCCGGAAGCGGATGCGGAAAAAATTCATGCAACGGCCGGTGATATTGAAATGCTGCGGGGTCGCTTCGATAAAATGGTGCTTGATTACCATTTGGAAATACGGAATATTTTGACGCCGCTTCAGATAAAATCATGGTGCATCAATGAAGAAATGGCCGTAAAACGGGATGGGAAATGAACCGCCGTAATAAAAATGTCTCATCGAGACTGCCTCCTCACAGGATCAGGACCTTCTTTCAGCCGCTGACCGTTGCGCTGGTGATGGTGGTCTTCGTTTCTCTCATCCTGTTCATGGGGGTCATGGACCTGGGGCGGCTTGACAGAACGCTGGTGGTTTTCATGGAAAACAGGGGCCTCGATATTATTACCACCGTGGAGAATGTTGCCCAGGAAAACCTCAACTATCTCTACCAGACATTAAAAGAAGAACATGACAAGGAAAACACCTTTGTGCCCCTCACTGACAAGGCCTTTTCCCCGCAGGAGACGCTGGTAAAAAATCTGGTTGACCTGGCGAGAGAAATCGATGTCAAGTGGAAACAGGAAATTCTGAGTGAAGATGACTTGACAAAGATAGCGACCCGGGAGAATCTCTGGCTGATTGCCGTCTTTAACGAACAGGGGCGGCTCATTTTCCAGAGCCGGGATTTTCTCCAGGAGCTCTCGACAGGGGTGGGACCAACTATATCGCGGGATGACGAAATTACGATTGATCTCTTCAACCGTTTTGGGAAACTCGATGAAATCGGGTACATCGCCCTCCGGCGCAAGGATGGGAGCGGAACGATCGTTGTCGCCCTCGATGACAAGGGGCTGCGGTACTGGAGTACAAAAATTGCCGTGAGGAAAGCTATTGACGAAGTGGGATGGGGCCAGGGCCTTGTCTACCTGATGGTCATGAACCGCTACGGCAAAGTGCTCGGGCTGGCTGGCGAAGTGCCTGAAAAATTCAAGGAAATCGATGCGATTGCCGCTGATATTCTTGATGAACGACTGAACATGGCAAGCCGGAAAATTGTTTTTCATGACCGGGGACTTCTCGAAATAATTGTTCCCGTGCACCTGGATGAAAAAACGGTCGGGTTTGCCCGCCTCGGTCTTGACCGGGAACGGGGTGATGCGATCCTGAAAGAAAACAGGAACCGGATGATCACGTCGATGATTTTCATTATGGTGATCGGTGTCCTGTCGATGTGGGCTTTGTATCGTAACCAGAAGCGTCATTCCGCTCACGAACAGGAAATGGAGAAGCGGCTTCAGCAGGCGGAACGCTTGTCCGCTCTCGGTCAGCTTGCGGCGGGTGTGGCCCATGAAATACGGAATCCTCTCAATGCAATCAGTATGGCGAGCCAGAGAATTCAGCGGGAATATGCCCCCGATGACGAGGGGAAAAAGAATGGTTTTTATAGGATTACGGGCATCATTCGTGATGAAATAAGGCGTCTGAACGGTATCATCGAGGAATTTGTCACCTTTTTCAAAAGCCGGCGCCTCGAACTGAGCGATCACTCCATTGCCTATGTGCTCCAGAAGATCGTCAGCCTCATGGAGGAAGAGGCTCATTCCAGGGGCATTACGATTCAGACCGTCTGGAATGATGAGAATGCCATGGTGCCGATGGATATGGACAAAATGAAACAGGCCCTTTACAATATCCTGAAAAATGCCATGGAATCGATTCCCGGAGCGGGAACGATATCGGTCAGTGTGGAGCCGAACGGAAGAGGCCAGGTTTCCGTCAAGATTTCCGATACGGGTACCGGTTTGACACCCGAGGAACTCGATAGAATTTTCAGTCCTGAATATACCACCAAGGAAAAAGGCCTCGGCCTGGGACTTCCCCTTGCCCATGAGATAATCCGGGGGCACCGTGGGGACGTTCATGTTACCAGCAGGGTTGACAAGGGAACGACCGTTGAAATACTGTTACCGATGGAGACGCCTCAATAAGGAAACGGGGGAGTGGAGATGGTGAAGCAGCTGAATATCCTTGTCGTGGAAGATGGACAGTCACAGCGTGAAATGTTGCGGGATTTCCTCGCCGATGAGGGGTTTACCATCGCGGAGGCGGAAAACGGCGAAAAGGCAGTCCAACAGGTGAAGGACGGACATTACGACCTGCTGCTTCTTGACTACAAGATGCCCGGCCTGAACGGCATGGAAGTATTGGAACAGGTCAAGCGGATCAACCCCGAGATCGACATCGTCATGATGACCGCCTATGGAACCATCGAAACGGCCGTGGACGCCATGAAGGCCGGTGCCGTGGACTATATTACCAAACCGGTCGATCTCGAAGAACTGCTCATTCTTATCAAACGGATATCGGAACGGCGTCTGCTGGTGAAGGAAAACGAAATTCTCCGTCAGCGCCTCTGGAGGAAGGGCATCACCACCGATAAGATCATTTACCAGAGCCGCCGCATGCAGGAACTGGTCAACATGGCGGGCCGCATCGCTCCCAGTCGTGCGACCGTACTGATCCAGGGTGAGAGTGGCACAGGCAAGGAACTTTTTGCCCGGCTGATCCATTCAATGAGTCCCCGCTCGGAAAAGCCCATGATGGTGGTCAATTGTGGCGCCCTTCCCGAGACGCT
>CAYTUH010000232.1:0-4913 GCA_964441165.1 uncultured Syntrophaceae bacterium | reverse complement strand
AAATCTTTATGGCGGCGTTAAGGACCGACGATCTCTTTGCCAGGTTTTGCTTTTTCTTTCCCTTTGTAATTGTCTTTTGCATTGAACGCATTACCTGAAAACAGGACTTTTGTCACCGAGCTTCGGTCTACCAAATCAACACTACGATGTCAATACATTTTACAGAGCTACACTCTTATATTCAGCCCCTTATCAAAGCCACACTGTTTTATGCTTAGCATATAACGTGCCACCATTCATGCCGTATCTATGATTTTGCATGAATTTTCTCTTCCGTTATGGAATGCTCCACACGTTTCCGGTAACCGCCTCGAAAATTCTCTTTCATAACGGGCCTGCAAAGGTTTTCCGTTACGGCATGGCAAAAAATAACCCAACCCCATACTACCATCGGTCCCTTTCGGGATTGTTTTTCAGTCACCTGCAAAGAGACCTGTCTTCAGTCCGTCAGGAAACTTTCTCTCTTGCCATGTAAAAATGCTGTGCGATGCCTCGAAATCTTCTTAATCGACAATCCGACCGGCAAAGAAGGGAGGACAATTCCAGGAGCCAAATCAAAATGGATATATAAATGGATATATAGATGATACGGTAACGTGAAGCACGGAAATTCACTATCCTGTTAATTCTTACCGGCTGCTCCGGTAATGAACACTACTGAGAAAATCCTCTCTCGAAGGTTCTTTCCATGCGGACGTGAGAGTAAGTACGATTTATAAATTTCCCGGAACTCATAATAGATCGTGTTTTCTCTCGTTTTTAATCCTCACTCCCGCTGGATCATTTCCGCTCCACCGTGGATCTATTCTGTCGACTGAGTATCTTTTATATCATATTGGACATTGTACATAAAACAAATACCAACTGCACGCCAATAATCCTCATGCAATCATTCGGGGTGATATCATCGATATGTCCTCATTGCAGGGCTGGATGTACCCGTCACCGCAATGATCCTGCAAAGAAGCCCCCGATTCAGGTGACATTTCTCGGTTCGTTCACGACATCGTGACACAGGCATAAGATACTGCACGCACCGCCGAAAGGACCATAACTGCGAGTCACCTGTGACAGCACCGCCCTCTATCCTTTTCCGTCGATGCCGAGTTCAACTATTCGAAATTCAGGCACCCTCTGTAACTTGCGGCGCACATCCCTCTCCCGCCTCCGTCACTCATCGCTGGTTTTCGGAACATCGTCGACTCTCACAATAGCGCTGATAAGTGATTGACCCTGTAGTATTTTGAATTTTCCGTGAATCGCCCCGTGATCGATTTCACAGAAAAGATATGATCTGGCCGATAGCACTTCCCTATTGATTTCGCATATAAATACCATCGTGGAGAAATGAGAAACCATTATTCAAAAAATCGAAGCTCTCTTCATCAAGATTGCAAGGCAGATCCAACGGGTAAGAATAATTTTTGATCCCTTTGGCTCGCTGTTACGTTCATATGAAGGAGGTGAACGCTATGGAACCATCTTCCACGTCGACACTGTATCGTATCGTGGCCCGAAAATACCGGACCGGCCAGGCGAAGATCGCCGTTGATAGAGGGCTGTCCCTTCTTTCCTATTCAAAATTCACCAGAAATCCCCTGTTGAAACTGTTCCATTTCATAGTAGTCGTCTATTCATTTCCCCTTACGGTACTATGCGCCATAGGGTTTCTCTTTCTCAGGGAGCAGTATCTCTTTATCGCGTTCTACCTTATGGGCCTTTTTCTTCTCATCGCCTCTGAAATCACCATACTGCGGCGCATCACCATAAATTCAGCCATGAACGACGAAGGGGTCTTCAACGACCTGTACCGAAAGGGAGTCATCAGAATCCGATAATCCCTCCGCCGTCAGAAACATGTTCACGGCATTCATATCCACCTGGACGTTCATCACGCGCACCATATCACTTCTTTTCCTCACAGACTGAACATACAAAAAAAGGGTTGCGTGGTACCACGCAACCCTTTCACTGTTCCTGGAGGCGGCAACCGGATTCGAACCGGTGAATAACGGTTTTGCAGACCGCTGCCTTAGCCACTTGGCTATGCCGCCCTGTATAAAAAAAATGGAGCGGGCGAACGGATTTGAACCGTCGACGTCCACCTTGGCAAGGTGGCACTCTACCGCTGAGTTACGCCCGCTCAGTGGGTTTCTCTAATAATAGAATACGCCGGAGTTGTCAATAAAAACTTTCTCCCGGCACACCAAAAAGAGGCTTATTTCTTAAATGCCCCCTTATGAAACTTGATGAAGTAGTCCGCACCGGACCAGAGGGCAAGCACCAGCGCAAGGGACATCACGGCCATGCCAACGACATAGGCATCGGCGCCGAAGAGGGGGTAGTGTATCAAGAGAGCCGAAATGGCAATATCGAGTGATACTGTTTTCTGTTTTCCGAGAATGCCCGCCTGGATCACAATCCCTTCGGCGGAAGCGATGCTTCGCAGGCCGTCGACCATCAGGTCGCGCATGATGATGATAACCACCATCCATGCCGGGATCCAGCCGATGGGAATCATCAGGATCATGGCAGCGCTGACGATGAGCTTGTCCGCAACGGGATCGAGAAATTTCCCGAGGGTGGTAACGAGATTGTACTTTCGGGCGATGTACCCGTCGAGAAGATCGGTAATGGCCGCAACGATAAAAAAGAAGGCGATCACAAGACTCAGAATCTTTCCCGGAGAGAGGAGAAGAAGAAACAGTATGGGGATCACCCCTATTCTCAGCATGGAAAGACAATTGGCAAGGTTGAATATCTCTCCATGCTTCTGCACCAGGGGTATTTTTTCGAAAGAATTTTTAATGAAATCAAGCATGCTATTTCTTCGGCACCTTTTCCCAGTCGGCAAGAAATCTCTCAAGCCCCACATCGGTAAGCGGGTGCTTTACCATCTGCTTCATCACCTTGAAAGGGATCGTGGCGATATCGGCTCCCAGAAGTGCCGCCTCGACGATATGAACGGGATGCCTGACACTGGCCACAATTATCTCGCAATCAAATCCGTAATTATCAAAGATGGTCACGATCTGTTCCACCAGATCCATACCGTTATGTGCCGCGTCATCGAGCCTTCCGATGAAGGGACTCACATAGGCAGCACCTGCCTTCGCCGCCAGCAGCGCCTGCAGGGGAGAAAATATCAATGTCTGGTTGACGGGAATTTCCTGATCGGAAAGTATCTTTGTTGCCTTCAGTCCTTCCGCCGTCATGGGCACCTTGACCACGACGTTTTCTGCCAGCGCCGCCAGTTTTCTGCCTTCTTCAACCATCCCCCCGGCATCGACACTCACCACCTCAAGACTCACGGGACCCGTCACGATTTCGAGGATTTCCTTTACCACCGTATCGAAGTCCTTGTTTTCCTTTGCTACCAGCGAAGGATTGGTGGTGACGCCGTCGACCATGCCGAGGCTGATGCCTTCCCTGATTTCATCAATATTTCCGGTATCAATAAAAAATTTCATATAATCCCCCAAAAGAGTGAGTACACAATTTCAACAACAGAAGAGACGTGCCGTCATTGGCTTTTTTTACGACCCTTCTCCGCCGATTCATAGTTTTCAAAACATTCTTTACTGCAAAAGTAGAGAGTGTCGCCGTTTTTCGTTACCTTGTAGGCATTACTCAACGGAACATAGGTTCCGCACCAGGGATCTTTGACCAGTTCTTCCCCGCTTATCGGGGGTTTATTCCCAGGAGAAACGACACGTACACGACCAGAGGGTGTACGGAGTGACTTTGTCAACCGATATATCAAATAGACGATTGCAACTGCAAGGATTAAACGAAAAATCATGGGCACAGGCACCACGTGTCATCCGGGTTTCTCCGGAGCGGCGTTATAATGTTCCGAAGGTTTGAGAAGATTCTTCGGAGATTATTCTGACGAGGCTTTGATCCTGAATGCGGGACAGAAGGCCCTTGATCGACACCCCGAATGCAGGATGTATAACATAAGGAGCGATTTCATTCAACGGAATGAGGACGAAACGGCGTTTGTGGAGCTCTGGATGGGGAATCGTAAGCCCCGGGTCGTTGACCAGATGCTGATCATAGAAAAGGATGTCGAGGTCGATGGATCGGGGAGCCCATTTTTCCCCTCCCCGTACCCTGCCCATGGCTTTTTCCACGGACTGCAAGGTATGGAGCAGCGCATCCGGCTTCAGTATCGTCCTGATCTCCACCACCGCGTTGATGAACCAGCCCTGTTCCCTGTTTCCGAAAGGCTCCGTACGATAGAAGGAAGACCGCCTGACGACCCTTATTCCCCGGGATGATTCGAGACGGCTGATCGCATCGACACAGTTCAAAAGGGGATCACCCAGATTTGATCCGATCCCTACGAAACTGATTATACCCCTGTCAATCCTCTTTTCCAGGCCGATCAATTCCAGCTCCCCGCCGCGGAACGGCACCCCATCTCCGCCGGTCAGATCCCTTTCAGCCCCAGGACATCCTGCATGTCATAGAGTCCCTTCGGCTGATTGACGATCCAGAGGGCCGCCCTGATGGCCCCCTTCGCGAAATTGTCACGACTGTGGGCACGGTGGATGAACTCCAGCCGCTCTCCCATTCCTCCGAAGAGAACGGTGTGCTCTCCCACGATATCACCGGCCCTGACAGTCTGTATGCCGATCTCTTCCCCGGTTCTCGCACCGATCATGCCCTGTCGCCCGTAGACGGCGACCTTGTCGAGATCACGATTCAGGGAATCCGCAATAATCTGTGCCATCTTCACGGCGGTACCGCTGGGTGCATCCTTTTTCTGGTTGTGGTGTGCCTCGACGATTTCCACATCATAGTCGCTGCCGAGAACGGATGACACGTTTCCCAGCACCTTGAACAGCACGTTTACGCCGACACTCATGTTCGGAGCAAAGACACACCGAGTGTTCGACGCCACCGCC
>CAYTUH010000231.1:604-4930 GCA_964441165.1 uncultured Syntrophaceae bacterium | reverse complement strand
GCCGCGCTTTGAGGCGAAAGGCATCCACCATGTTGCCATTCAGAATTATTCACCCGATCACTGCATCATTACCAAAAACCCTGTCAAGACCCTGGCAGATTATAAGGGTATGAAGATCCGCGCGGCGGGTCGGAACTTTGGTGCCGTGGTGGAATCCTTCGGTGCAAAGGCCGTCGTCATGAGTTCCGCCGACGTCTACATGGGAATCCAGAGAGGAACCATCGACGGTGCCATGAGCGGCCTGTCATCATTCGTTGCCAGAAAGTGGTACGAGATTGCCGATCACGTCCAGATTCTGAATCTGGGAAATTGTGCGATGGGTCTGGCTGCCAATCAAAAATTCTGGGAGAGTCTGACGCCTGAGCAGCGTGAAGCAATAAACGAAGCGGGACGAAATATGGAACTCTGGTGCTTTGAACAGTCGATTCTCGACCATCAGAGATCTCTCGATATCATGAAGAAAGCGGGACTGACTATCACGGAACTGCCGAAGGATCAGATTGATAAATTGACCTTTGATGCCTACGTAGAAGTAATGGGCAAGGATGTCGGACCCGAAATCTGGAAGGAAGCTGTTGAAAAAATCGAAAATACGAGAAAGGTGCCCGGTACCTGGCAGGAATGGATCAAGAAACGAAAGATGTAGGACGATTGACGTTACTGTTTAAAAGGAAAATGTAAAATGACAGGGATTGGCCGGAAGAATTTCTAACCGGCTCAGAACGAATTGGTAATACATTGGATATTGTTGCTGTAATTTTCCGGCCAATCCCATCATTTCAGTTTGTTTGCAGTTAACAGACGTAGGTAATGTATATTTTGTTCTGAGAATCGTACAACGGAGCAGGCGCGAAGGAAGATAGAGGGGTCGGACAAGGGTATCCGGTCCGATTGAACAACAAGAAATAACCGGCATAACGATGCCGTAAACAGGTAGGATTGCAATGCAAAATATTCCAAGATCTCTCAATAGATTTTCCATATTCGTCAATTATACGACGAAATATAGTGGATACTTCTCAGGGCTGATACTCTTTTTCTGCGCCCTGATTACCTGCTATGAAGTGGTCATGCGTTACGTCCTTAATTCTCCAACGCACTGGACGCTCGACCTCTCAATCTTCATACTTATTTGGTTCACATTCTCATCCATGGCCTATGTCCTGGGTGAGGGAAAGCACGTGGCGGTTGACCTCATCGTTTCCCATTTTCCGCCTCGGACCAAAGCGCTCTGGCAGATCTGTGTGAATGTGCTCTTTGCCGTAGCCGCTCTCGCAATAGCTTACTTCGGGGCGAAATACAGCTATGAAGCATTCTGCGCAACCCAACGACATACGGGGATGTGGGACGTCCTTGTGTGGCCCGTCAAACTGGCTCTCCCCGTAGGTTCTTTTTTCTTGCTGCTGGAACTGGCGAAGGACACTGCGTTCAAGATATATGAATTCAAGACCATTCCTCCCGACAGAGGAACGGGCATGTTATCGAAGAGTTACCTGGTGGTATTCATTATCATGCTTTGTATCGGCCTTGCGGTGACGGTCATAGCCAAGAGCCCCATATTCGGTATGGTATTGTTAATGCTGGTGCTTCTCATGTCGGGTGTTCCCATATTCCCTGCGCTGACACTGGTCGGTGTGATAGGCATTTTCTTTACATTTGGCGGTTACATTGCATTGTGGTCAACCTTGCCCCGAGTCGTGTATGGCTCCCTTGACTCATTTTCCCTCGTCTGCCTCCCCCTCTTTATTCTGGTAGGACAGATTATCCAAAGCGGCGGTGTCGGTGAGGAGATATATAAAATGGCGTCGGGTCTTACCGGTCGTATGCCGGGAGGCGAGGCCATTGCCACAACCATGGCATGTGCCGTCTTCGCCGCCATCTCGACGTCGAGCGTCGCTACGGCAGCCACCATCGGTCTGATCGCCCTGCCGGCGCTGGCGGCGAGAAATTACGACAAGCCCTTTTCCTACGGGCTGCTTGCTTCAGGCGGCACATTGGGGATCATGATCCCTCCCAGCGGCGCCATGATCATTTACTCGGCTGTAACGGATGAATCACTTGGGAAGCTCTTTCTCGCGGGCTTGATACCGGGCGTGCTCCTTGCCCTGGCCTTTATGGTATATTCATTTTATTTCTGCAAAACTACAGGAAAATATGAACCCCCTCCCTATCGTCCGCTCAAGGAACGGGCACGCATGGTCACCCAGGGTTTCTGGGGTCTGACGGCACCGGGAATCATCCTGGGCGGTATTTACACAGGCATATTTACACCTCTGGAGTCGGGTGCCGTTGCGGTCGTCTATGCCTTGGCAATGGTGATCCTCAGGGGAAAGGTGCAACTGAGAGATGTGCCCAATGTACTCCTGAGATCGACACTCAATGGTACGATGGTGCTGAGCATCATTGTAGGGGCGATGGTACTGGGGAATTTCATGACCATGCTTCAGGTTCCGGAGTTGGCGGTTCAATACGTGCAAAGCCTGAACATTTCGCCGTGGGGCGTCATGGTTGCCATACTTGGTCTTTTGACCGTGCTCGGCATGTTCCTGGAAGTCGTCTCAACGATGCTGATAACCCTTCCCGTGATATACCCGTTGATAATATCTCTCGGCTTCGACGGAATCTGGTTTGCCGTGATTGTTGCACTGGCCATGGAGCTTGCGCTCTTGACGCCGCCGGTGGGGTTGAACCTTTACGTAATAACAGGAATAGCCAACACGAACCTTGCCAGCGTTCTCAAGGGAGTGATTCCATTCTTTCTCATCATGGTCGTAGCCCTGGTGATTTACTGTTTGGTCCCCGAGTTGAGCACCTGGCTGCCGTCCACCATGTTCGAACGGTAAGTGGTCGGGACGTGCGTTCTGGAGTGAACAATTGAAGAGGAGGAAAGGATAAGTCATGTTGAAATTGAAAAATAAGGTGGCGCTCATCACGGGTGGAAGTGCCGGTATAGGAAGAGCAATCGCTGAAAAATTCGCCGAGCACGGTGCCGATTTGTATATCTGTTCGCGGAGCGTTGATAAATTGAGAGATGTCGAGAAGGATCTTGTAAAATACGACGTGAAGGTAAAAACATTTTCGGCAGACGTCAGTGATATGGCGTCGATTCAATCGATGTACGACGATTTCACGAGCGTTTACGACGGCCTCGATATACTGGTGAACGGTGCCGGCATGCATAAACCGTCGAAATTTCAGGACTACACCTTTGAAGAATTCGATCAAGTCATGAAAACCAATTTGTACAGTGCCGTTTTTGTAACCCAGAAATTCATAGGATTGATGGTCAAGCAAAACAAATGGAAGATCAGCAACGTATCCTCGACAGGGAGTAAATGGGGAACAAAGAATCAGTGCGCCTATAACACGTCGAAACATGCCTTGAATGGTTTTACAAAATGTATCGCTCTTGAATTCGCCCAATACAATATAAACGTAAACGCAATTTGCCCATGGAGAGTCAACACCGAACTGTCCGATACCTCCTTTGTCAGGCACGCCGAAATCAGGGGAATCTCGGTGGAGCAGCTCAAGGAAGAGTATCTGAACAAATCTCCCATGAAAAAGTTTCTCGAACCCGAGGATACGGCGCACCTGGCCCTCTACCTGGCATCGGAAGAATCGAACATGATGACAGGGCAGGCGCTTACCATAAGCGGTGGGTATCTACTGATATAAGGGCATTTTGTCTTCTGAGAAAGAAGGGTCCGATGGAAACGGTACGACAAAAAGGGAACCGACAATGGGATGTAGAGACTGATGTGGTCGTCATCGGTGCAGGTGGCGCCGGTCTGGCTGCGGCCATCGAGGCGGCGAGCCGGGGTGCCGCGACCCTGCTCTTGGAAAAGCAGTCCCATATATACGACTCCTCAACGGCACTGAGCGCCGGCATGTTTGCCTTCGCCGGGACGGTACGTCAGAGGGAACAGGGTATCAGGGATACCGATGAATGCATGTATGAAGATATCCTGAACGTCGGGAAGCGAAAGAACGATACCGGGCTTGTCCGCCGATACGTGGAACACCAGCTGGATACCTACCGGTGGCTGGAGGACATGGGAATCGAGTGGTCGGCGGAAGTGAGCGCCGCGTCGGGTATGAGCGCACCGCGGGGGCACTCGACCCATCCCTTGGAACTGGTCCGGGCAATGAAGGCGCGGGGCGACGAATGTGGAGTCTCCTTTCTCTTTGATACGAAGGCCGTTGCCCTGATAACGGACGAAAGGGGACATGTCATCGGTGTGTCTGCCGAGGGACCGGAAACAGGTCGAATGGACCTGGCGGCCCGCGGGGGCGTTGTCCTGGCCGCCGGAGGGTTTGCACGGG
>CAYTUH010000231.1:0-594 GCA_964441165.1 uncultured Syntrophaceae bacterium | reverse complement strand
GGATGCCGCGAGACTGGAGAGCATCAACGAACGGTTTAAATCCGTTGCCGTCACGACGGGGGCCGGCCACACGGGAGAGTGTCATCATATGGCGGAAGCTCTCGGGGCGTTCATGAAGGATCTGCAATATGTCAAGCCCAGTTTTGAGCTCTACGTGGACGGCACATCAGTGAAAGAGATTCTGCTGATGTTCTGTCTCGGTGCGATTATCGTCAACGGAAAGGGCATGAGATTCGTCAATGAATCCATATCATACAAGGACATCGGTGTGGCGGCGCTGGATGAGCCGGGAGCCATGGGGTATCAGATATTCGACAGGAAAATATTTGATATCGGCGTGGAGAAGTCACGAAAGATAAGCGAATCGATGCCGCCGGAATATTTTGCCGTCGGCCTCGATGAAAAAAGGGCCGGATTACTGGTTCAGGCCGATACCCTCGAAGAGCTGGCCGCGAAGGTGGGTATCCCCCCGCAAGCGCTGGCTGAGACGGTCAGGCAGTACAATGACGGTGTCGCTGCCGGCGTGGACGCTGAATTCGGAAGGGCCGCACTGTCGGGAGATTATGGAACACCGTTGAAAATCGATGAACCGCC
>CAYTUH010000230.1:1092-4944 GCA_964441165.1 uncultured Syntrophaceae bacterium | reverse complement strand
AGGACGTGGTATCGGCCTCACCAACAAGATCAAGGCATACAAGTTGCAGGAACACGGCCGGGACACACTGGAAGCCAATATCGAACTGGGATTTGACGGAGACCTGCGTGATTACGGAATCGGTGCCCAGATCCTTGTCGATCTCGGGGTGAGAAAGATGCGGATGATGACGAATAACCCGAAGAAGATCGTGGCATTGCAGGGATACGGCGTCGAAGTGGTGGGCCGCGTCCCCATTGAAATCACACCGAATGAAAACAATGTCCGCTACCTGAAGACAAAAAAAGATAAAATGGGACATCTCCTCGACTTCTAAACCGATGTTCCCTATGGAAATGAAGTTTTAGAAGATTCGTTGTATCACGCAGCCCAGGCAGGTGCTGCACGTACATTTCGGGGGGGGCCATCGGGTCGACGGCCCGGAGGACGATCCGTCCCGGAAGATACCTCAACACAGGGAGAAAATGGAGAGGAACTATGTCGAACATCATTGAAGGAAAGATTATCGCCAAGGGGTTGAAGTTCTGTATCGTTGCCAGCAGGTTCAACGACTTTATCTGCGGAAAGCTTATCGAGGGCGCCGTGGATGCGCTGAAGAGAGCGGAAGCCGATGAAAACAATATCGATATCGTAAGGGTTCCCGGTGCCTTTGAAATACCGGTGGTCGCCAAGAAGATCGCCAGAAACGGCGACTACGATGCACTTATCTGTCTTGGTGCCGTTATTCGCGGCGACACGCCCCATTTCGAATACATCAGCAGCGAGGTTACCAAGGGTATTGCCAACGTATCCCTTGAGACTGAAACACCGATGGCCTTCGGCATTATCACCGCCGATACGCTGGAACAGGCGATTGAACGGGCAGGCACGAAAGCGGGCAACAAAGGCTGGGATGCGGCCCTGTCGGCCATCGAAATGGCAAACCTTTTCAGGATACTCTAACCGGGTGTATTAATGGGTCACCGAAGAAAAGCACGAGAAATAGCGCTGCAGGTCCTCTACCAGGTTGACGTCTCCCAGGTGGAAGTGGAAGAAGCGATCGAGTTGTTCTGGAACAATTTTGATGTTCCCGAAAATGCATCGGAATTTGCCGCCGTACTTATACGGGGCACACGAACCAATATCGACAAAATCGACCGATTCATACAAAGCTGCTCGGAGCACTGGTCTCTCGATCGTATGGCACGGGTGGATAAGAATATCCTGAGAATGGCGGTCTATGAACTCCTTTACTGCGAAGACATTCCTCCGAAGGCAACGCTCAACGAAGCAATCGATCTCGGGAAGGAATACGGTTCGGAAAATTCCGGATCATTCATAAATGGTATTCTTGACGCCATATACACAAAGCTGCAAAAAGACAATGAAGATCACGGTATCGACGGAATCGATCGAAGACCTGAATTGTGAAAGCATGATTCTGGGATTCTTCTCCGATGAACGGCCTCCGAAGGGATATTGCGGTGATGTGGACTGGTGTTTTAACGGTCTGATTTCCGAATTAATCGCCCGGGACGGCATAGAGGGGAGACCGATGGAAAAGGTGCTGTTCCAGGCAAACCATCGCCTTTCAGTCTCCAAAATCCTCCTTCTCGGTCTGGGAGAAAAAGATTCACTTGATTACAGGACGCTCTACCATGCGGGACAGGCATTCCTCCGGACCGTTCACGATATCGGTTGCCGCGATTTTGCCTTTGACATTCCCGGTGCGGGGAGGTGCAGGCTCGATCCCGCCATGATGACGGAATCGGTCCTGCGGGGGATGGAGGATTCTCTGCCGGGAGACCGAACCGCAGATAAGGGAATCTCGGCATCTATTCTCTGCAGAAACACCATGATCGAAGCGGTGCGCCGGGGCATGGAGCATCTTCGGAGCATGCCGGGGACGAATTTTGACATGACCGCCGGGGAACGGCGCAGGGCTGCGCAGGATGGGACACGATGAGAGTAGTAGTGATAGGTGCCGGAGAAGTCGGCTACAACATTGCGGATATTCTTTCCAAGGAAGGGAACGATCTTATCATCATCGACAGGAATGAGGGACGGCTCAAATACGTATCGGAAAATCTCGATGTGCAGACCATCGTGGGCAGCGGCAGCAGCCCTCAGATATTGAAGAAGGCGAAGCTGGAGCAGTCGGAAATGGTCGTCGCCGTCACGGACAGTGATGAAACCAATATCGTGGCGTGCCTCCTGGCGTCAACGCAATCGAAGGTCCCCCTGAAGATAGCCCGGATCCGGAATCCCGATCTCAACAGGAACTCGGCGCTCTTCGACAAAAATCATTTGAATATCGACCTCTGTATCAATCCCGAACGGGAGGCCGTCATCGATGCCATCAATCTCATGGAATATCCCGGCGCCTCGGAAGTAATCGATTTTGCAGGGGGCAATATCAAACTCGTGGCGTTTTACGTCGATCCAGGATGCGTAGCCGTGGGCAAGAGCCTCCAGCAGATCAAGGAAATGTACGGACAGGATATTCTGATTGCATCCATCACCCGTCGAAACGAACCGTTCATACCGTCGGGAAGATCGATTGTCAAAGAGAACGACCACCTCTTTTTCTTTGCACCGTCATCGAATGTGCGGAGCACGCTTCGATTCTTCGGCAAAGACACGGAGGCACCCCAGCGGGTCTTCATCCTGGGCGGAGGCACCACGGGGCTGATGCTTGCCGAGTCCCTCGAGAAAAAGGGCATTTTCACGAAAATCATCGAAAAAAAACAGGACCGCTGTGAAACCCTGGCCTGTGTCCTCGACAAGACGATCATCCTGCACGGGGACGGCACGAGCCAGGACCTTCTCAGAGAAGAAAACATCAAGGATGCCGATTACTTCATCGCCGTCACCGACGACGAAGAAGCCAACATTCTCGGGGCGCTTCTGGCGAAACAATTGGGGGCCAAGAAGGCGATTTCCCTCATCAACAAAATCGATTACACGGACCTGATCGCTCGGGTGGGCATCGACGGTGTCATGAACCCCCGTCACGCAACGATCGGAAAAATCCTTCATTTTATCAGAAAGGGAAAAATTATTTCAGCGACGCCTCTCCGCGACGAAAAAGCGGAAGCAGTCGAATTCATCGCCCTTGAAACCTCGGAAATCACCAATAAGCCGCTTAAACATATCAAGTTTCCGAAAGGAACCATTATCGGAGCGGTCCTGCGGGACGATGAGGTTATCATTCCCTGGGGTGAGACCATCATCAGACCGGGCGACCACGTAATCCTCGTCACTCTTCGTTCGGCGATTCCAAAGGTCGAGAAAATCCTGACGGTAAAAATGGATTATTTCGGATGAGCGCAAAAAACATCCTCTATATTCTGGGAGCCCTCCTGTTCTTCCTGGGACTCACCATGTTCGTTCCCCTGAGCTGGTCTCTCTATTACGGAGAAGCGGACCTCACGGCATTCATCAGCTCGATATGCATCACCTCGCTGACGGGTGCCCTGCTCTATTATCTCTTCAAGCCCTCGGGAGACCTGACCCTGTCGCACCGGGAAGGCTTCCTCGTGGTGGCCCTGGGGTGGTTTCTCGCCGCCGCCTTCGGCTCTCTTCCCTATCTCATATACGGGGCGCTGCCGGGATTTACCGACGCATTCTTTGAATCCATATCGGGATTCACCACTACCGGGGCTACGGTAATCGACCATATCGAAGGCCTCCCCCACGGCATCCTTTTATGGCGCTCGCTGACTCAGTGGCTCGGCGGAATGGGAATCATCATTCTCTCCATTGCCGTGCTGCCGCTCCTGGGTGTGGGAGGGATGCAGCTCTACAAAGCCGAACTGCCCAGTCCCGTGAAGGACAAGCTGACGCCCCGCGTCACCGAAACGGCACGGACCC
>CAYTUH010000230.1:0-1082 GCA_964441165.1 uncultured Syntrophaceae bacterium | reverse complement strand
ATTTCCTCATATCCACGAGTGAATTCATAGTCCTGCTCTTCGGCCACATGGATGTCTTCGAAGCCCTCTGTCACACCTTCACCACCATGGCCACGGGCGGCTTTTCCACCCACGATTCCAGCATCGCCCATTTCAACAGCCCCTATATCGATACCGTCATCACCTTTTTCATGATTGTAGCCGGCGTGAACTTCACTCTACATTACAGCCTCATCATGGGAAATTTCAGGGCGCTGATCAGAAACAGCGAATTCTATTTCTACTGCGCCGTCATAGCCATTGCAGTATTCTTTGTTTCCTTCAACCTGAAAACGAACGTATATGAAGAAACGACCACGGCACTCCGTTATGCGTCCTTCCAGGTGGTCTCGATCATGACCACCACGGGATATACGACGGCCAATTTCGATGAGTGGCCCGCATTCTCAAAGATAGTGCTGCTTCTCCTGATGTTCATCGGCGGGTCAGCCGGTTCCACCGGGGGCGGTATAAAATGCCTCCGTATCCTGCTCATACTGAAACACAGTTACATGGAACTTTACCGGCTTGTCCATCCCCATGCGGTCACGGCGGTCAAACTGGGCAGGAAGATCATCTACTCGCAGACAATGGCCAGCATCTGGGGCTTCTTTATTTTATACCTTGCTCTGACTGTGGCGGCCTCGGTGATTCTTGCCTTTCTCGGTCTCGATGTGATGACGGCCTTTTCATCGGTGGTGGCAACAATCGGAAACGTAGGACCGGGATTCGGCGCCGTCAATGCCTCCTCGACATACAGCGGAATCCCCCCGCTCGGAAAGTGGGTCCTCTCGCTCTGCATGATTGCAGGAAGGCTGGAGATCTATACCGTGATGATTCTCCTGATCCCTGAATTCTGGAAGAAATAGCAGAGAGAAACGGGACAGAGGTCGGGCAGGTATCTGCGGTGAAAGACCCCTTCAGGCAGTTTTGGCGTGAGTGTTAATGCCCCTGTTTATTCTCCTTGAAGGCCGAAAGGTCTTTTGAAACGGCGGATGCTTTCTGCAGCACCCGTTCGAGCACTTCTTCAAACCGGGCAGGGGTCTCGAGGGTGTCCGCCTGAC
>CAYTUH010000229.1:455-4945 GCA_964441165.1 uncultured Syntrophaceae bacterium | reverse complement strand
ACCATCGGGGTAATAATCTGCTTTGACTGGATATTCCCCGAATCGATGAGGATACTCGCACTCGGAGGAGCCCAGGTGATCTGCCATCCGGCGAATCTCGTACTGCCCTTTTGCCAGGAGGCGATGAAAACAAGGTGCCTGGAAAACCGGGTCTTTTCCATCACGGCAAACAGAACGGGAACGGAAGAGCGGGGCGGCGCCACTCTGCATTATACCGGCAGAAGCCGTATTGTGGCACCGAACACTGACGTCCTCTATACCGCAGATGAAGCGACGGATGAGACAGGGGTTGTCGAAATCGATCCGGCGCAGGCGAAGAATAAGCAGTTGAATGAATATAATCATCTTTTCGAAGACAGGCGGAAAGAGTTCTACGGTCCGATTCTCGATGGCGAAGGGAAATAACATCATGCCAGTATAGATTGATGTTCCGCCAAAGGTTCGATTGGTACGTAAATTGCTTTTTTAAAATTGAAGGGTACGGAAGAATCATGATCCGGCACGACTGAACCAATCTGCAATGAATGGAGCGTTATGTATCTTGAATACTGGGGCTTGAAAAAATTTCCCTTTGAGAATGTTCCCAACCCGGATTTCATGTATTACTCCCCCGAACACGAGGAAGCACTGGCTCGTCTCTTCTATGTCGTCAGGGGAAACAAGGGCGTCGTGTTGATCAGCGGGGAGGTGGGAAGCGGAAAGACCACCTTGAGCAGAGTGCTTATCAACCAGCTTCCGCCGGAGCAGTATGATATCGGATTGATGACCAACCCCTCGCTCAAGCCGCTTGATTTTCTGAGAGAGGTTCTCTTCAATCTTGGCCTTGATCCCGGCAGGTATAAGTCGAAGGCAACGCTTCTGAAGCTCCTCCGGGAAACGATGCTGAAGAACCTCAGGGAGAACAGGACCACCCTTCTCATCTTTGATGAAGCCCAGCTGATTTCAAAAGAAACCTTTGAAGAAATCAGGTTGCTCCTCAATTTTCAGCTCAACGATCGCTTCATGATGACGGTGATCCTGCTGGGGCAGCCTGAATTGCGTACCACCGTGAAGAGTATGGCGCAGCTCGATCAAAGAATTGCCATCCGATACCATTTGAATCCCCTCAATGAAGTTGAAACGGAACGGTATATCGACTTTCGCCTCAAGAAATCCGGGGCCGGGAAGGTACTGTTCACCGATGACGGCAAGACGGAAATCTATCATTATTCGGAGGGCATTCCCCGCATCATCAATAACATGTGTGACATGTCTCTCATGATCGGCTGCATTTTACAGGCGTCCGTGATAGACGCGGATATCGTGAGAAAAGCGATTGAGGATGCCGATGTGCCGCCGGCATGCGCTCCCGGATAGCCCGTTCCATATCTCTCAATCTTTTCGGGTCAACGACGGTGACTGCGCAGAGGGCCGCTGAAATGCGAGGCAATCTCACAGGCTCTGTTCCAGTAGTGTGTCCGCGTCAGTCTGTCGGGAGATGTATGGTTCCGGATTGCGAGAATGTTCCGTGGGGGGATCATTGTCCTGACAATGAAGCGTACCTTACCGGTGATGCTCCTGTTCATGGAAAGATGGATCAGGTAACTTAATCCCGATCTGCGGCAGTTATGGGATACCGCTTTCATGAAGAGCCTTTCACAGAATCCGAGTCTATTCGGTTTGAGTGTTTTCAGCACTCCATCGGGGATCGGTGCCTGAAGATAATATCGCGTGAAAAAAAGAGTAATATAAACCATTCCGCTCATCCCTGATTTTTCGGCCTCGTCCACGAGGAGCGTCCAGTTCAACCCTGTACCATAGACGTCGATAGATCGTGCGATGTCACAAAAGTAGATCAGCTTGTTCAGGGAGTGCGGTACCCTGAGGGCATGCTCGCAGAGATGGATGAGAAGATGGTGCGGGGCCATGACCAGGGCATCGGTACCGGCGATGGTCCTTCGTTCCGCCCCCTTTCTGAATTCATCAATCCTGATCCTGCCGATATAGGATTCATTCGGGATGGTCGAATTGACGAAGTGCCAGTGAACGTGAAAGGATGCCGACCGGAGTGACGGCTTTCGGTAGACCAGCGTTGTCAGATACCCGTCGCCTTCCGTGATATCTCCGAGCGTCCGGCTCCAGGGAGCATACTTCAGGGATTGCAGGATGCGATCCAGGCGCGGCAGGTCTTTTCCCCGCACCAGGAGGTCCACGTCGGACATGGGTCGCAGCGCGGGATTCCCGTAGACCGGTTCGGCAAGAGCAGCCCCTTTCATGACGATGACATTGACCCCCTCCCGGTTGCATTCCTCGAGAAGGGCCTGCAGCTCCATCAGAATAAGGCTGTTCTTTGCCGCCGTCAGATAATAATCCCGCTGAAGGCCCTTCCATACCGGCTGCGGAATCGAAGTTTCATCGATGAATCGCGGAAGGGTCTGAAATACGATCGGGGCGATGCCTTCCTGGCGGGCCTTTTCCAGAAAACGCTTCCAGTCGATTGCGGAAGAGGGGGGCGGTGCAGGGGGCGTCATGCGGCAGCATGCAATCAGAACAGAGTCTTCGGGTGTAAAGCCCCCGGATGCTGATTTGAAGAGCGATGTTATCCCGGCGAACCTGTTCCGCAGGTCCCCAAAGGGCGCGAAAAGTCTCCTGAAGGGCGACAGACGGGCGATCAGGAGTCCGAACAGCCGGAGATGTCCCTGATCGAGTCGTTCTTTCCCGCCGTTCCGTTCGCGGGCGGTGACGATGCCGAGGATATCTTTTTCTTTCACCCGTTCCGGGGTGTAACAGGCGTCGCCTCTGACGATCACATCCCGGGATTCTGTCGCTCCTCCGATTTTCACGACACGGTGAAGGGCGGGACGGTTATGGGACATCCTGTAGAGAATCACATCACCGATCCTGATGGTGCGAGTACCGATGGGTCGGACCGTCGCATAATCGCCTTCTTTCAAAAGGGGCTGCATGCTGAGGCCGGTGACGCGGAAGCGCATCGATGCGCCCTTTCCAAGGAGGTCGGTGCCGAGTGCCGTAAAGTCGGCACCGCTGCCGCTGATGGTCTCACTCATGGGATCACACATTTCTGAGAAAATCTATTACATCGCCATCCGGCCTGAAATAGAGATCGTAACAGGTCAATGCACGTTCCATCTCTTCAAGGAAGGCAAGACTCCTGTCCATGCCGTCGCTGTCCCAGTAAGGGGGAAATGACCGGGTCATCATCATGGAAATCGCCTCCGCGCCACTTCGGCGGACGACCCTGTTTTCCGCTCCATGATGAAGGAAGAATACGCTTCTGATCGCCATGTCCGACAGGGAGGTCTCTCGAAAGTCGCCGTGCCAGGGTGTGCCGTACATGCGAAAATGCTCTTCTTCCTTTTTCACGACGATCCTGTCGTCATTGAGTATGGTGGCGCCGACATCTTTCCAGAGGCGGGCTAACGTCGATTTCCCGTGGGTAGAATTGCCGGTAAAGAGATAGCCCCGTTCCCTGTCGATTATGCCGCAGGCGTGGAAGAGTGCGCCCCGGGAGCGGGAGAGGAGCATCAGTGTGAGAATCTGATTGAGGGGGTATTTCAGCGGGTCGCGACTGACGTTGCGATGTATCCGTTTCCCGGTATAGTAAATATCACCATGTTGGAGGTCCGGTTCGAGAACCACGAATTTGTCGGGAAGCAGGGGGGAATGGAAGGAGCGATCCTGGAGGACGAGTTTCCCGTTCTGCCGGTAGAGGCACCAGTTGCTGCCGGAATCGAAGAGTTTTGTTCTTTCGCCGTTTTCCGGGGGGAGGCCGCGGCGGAGGGTGAGAAGAACGCCTCCTTCTTCATCATTTAGGTTATGGGCAACACGGGAATCGATCTTGATTCTGAAGACCGCCCTGTCGTAGAGAAAGGTCAGGGGGATAGTGCCGATTGCCGTGCTGAACTGTCCGTGGGTATCTTTCTTCATTGTTTTCCGCAATGCCTTCGATGTGCAACACGTTGATGTCTGCCGGACAGGGACGAATATTTCTCTCTACGATCCGAGTATGGCGAGACACGCCTTGGCTGGATGCTTGCAGGGGAATGCCGGTTGAGGACCTTTCCCCGGCGTGGTCTTGCAGGCGGCGAGGACCGTTTCCTCCACTTCCAGCCTGACACGGGTGATCACCGGTTTTTCATAGGGCTTGCGTGTGCCGTTCAGTTTCATCGTCATGTACTCCTTTCGTTCTGTTCACGTGAAATACTTCCGCCCTCCGGTGGGCGATATCACAGAGGTATGCAACGGGAGTCTCGGGGTTGCCATGTTCCATCCATGCCCATCCCGGACACTGGCCGCAGAGCGAGAGGAATTCGCACCGGCCGCAGGGATAGTCACCGGCCTGTTTCAATTGCATGAATGAGGGGATGGCATTATGCCAGCCTTCACTGAAGGACCCCTTCCGCAGATCGTAGGTCTGGAACCGTACCATGGAGCAGGCACTGAGCCGCCCGTAGGGGTCGATGTTGAAGGAACTCATGCCTGCCCCGCAC
>CAYTUH010000229.1:0-445 GCA_964441165.1 uncultured Syntrophaceae bacterium | reverse complement strand
TTGATCGGCGTCGTTGATGACGGGGTGCTTGATGCCGTATTCGTTGACTTTTTGGCGGATATTCTCGGTGTTTTTCTCGGCTTCGAACTTGGCGGTGTGGACGCCGATGACGACGAGCTCATCGGCGTATTTTTGTTCGGAAAGATCGAGGGCGACCACCTCATCGGGAGCAAGACGATATGCCGCCGTCGCTGAAGACCCGTCAAGCCGCAACGTGAGCATCGGGTCAAAGCGGAAGTCAACCCCCAGGGTTTCGGCGAATCCTTTCATTGTGTCCAGTTCATGATGGTTGACCGTCATGGCCATGGTCTTGAGTTTCAGGGGGACCTTTCGCTTACGGAGGAGCTCGATACCCCTGTGGCAGCGTCGAAAGGATCCGGGGGTCCGGGTAATCTTTTCGTAGGTGGCTTCGGTGGCGCCGTAGAGCGTGATCTCGACGTACTCC
>CAYTUH010000228.1:3710-5010 GCA_964441165.1 uncultured Syntrophaceae bacterium | reverse complement strand
TCGAAAGATTTACCGTTGAAGGTGACAAGGAATTTTTTCTCCCTGGCCAGGTCCCGCAGGTAGGCGAGGGAGGCGCTTTCCTCGGAAAAATCACGGGCGAAGATCTGCTGCGTCACGAAGGAATCGCCCTGAAACCAGCCGACGCCGATGAGAAAGGCGATGGTACCCGTACCGCCGGAGAGCCCCGTCGTTTCCGTATCGAGAAAGCGTCCCTCCGTGCAGGCACAGGAGGCAAGCTCCGCATCGTTTCCCAGGATGGCCGCCGCTTCCATGTCGAGGGAGGAGAATTCGCCGATGCACCGGCATCCGTGAAAAGCCACTGCCGGCAGGATATTCTCGGACAGGAAAAAGCGCCCCTGGTCATTGCCGATTTCCTCACCCGGTACCACGTCACGGAGGTCCACGATGGGCTCCCCTTTCAACGGGTCCGGTGCGATGGGGCGCGGGGCGGGACGGCGTGACATGATCATGTCGACACGGCGGCGAAGCTCGCTCAGCTCCTGCTGCCGGTCCGACTTGTTCTCCCTTTCATGCCCTTCCTGCTTCTCCGGTTCCCCGGTAAGACGCCGGAGCCTCTCTTTCACGCTCATGACCGGCCCACCTGATTGAGAATCGCCAGAGCGACCTCCTTTGCCATGATACCCACTTCAAGGACCGGCCCCACACAGGTGGGACAACCGTGGCTGCAGGAACAATTGCCGATGAGGTTCCGGGCCAGGCCGAGGAGGCGATCATGCTCGGCAAAGAGAAGATCGGAAAAGCCTATCCCGCCGGGATAGGCGTCGAAGATGAAAATGGTGGGATCGAAGGAATCCTCCCTGATCTTCGCCGCGTCGTATTCACCGGCGGGCGACACGGTGATGGTGCGCCAGTCGCGGCTGTGGCGCACGAACCACTCGCCGCTCTTGTCACCGATGCAGCGGTCGATGTCGCGGAGGTCCGCCATGAGCATCATCGCCGCCAGGTGGTGGAGGCTGTAGGCAAGTCCCGCAAGGCCGTCGATGATCTCCGCCTGGGTGTAGGGAAGATCCCGAAAGAGGTGGCGGGGAATGGTAAACCAGTAGCTCGTGGTATGCATGTCCTTTTCGGGAAGGTTCACGTCACCGTAGCCGAGGTTCTCGGAGGTGTAGAACTTGATCTTCTTGTAGCCCACGACTTTCCGCACCACCTGCACCTCGCCGTGCTCGACGATCAGGTCGCCGTCCTGCCTGGTGTCGAAGCCGTCGATGACCCTGACGTTGGTGTAGGTCATGGCGGCGGTGTAGTAGTCAACATCGAACTTGCGGACGTAGGTCTTCTG
>CAYTUH010000228.1:0-3656 GCA_964441165.1 uncultured Syntrophaceae bacterium | reverse complement strand
CATCGTCCACAACCTGGTGGTACGCCGCGTCGGTGGTATCGACGACGACGATATTTTCGGGATTGATGCTTCTGAGGCTCACCTCGTCGGCGGGATAACTCTCGGCGGCCCAGTGCCACCGGTCGTTGACGCGGTGCAGGATGCCCTTCTCCTCGAGGTAGTCCAGGAGTTCCTCGATATCCTCGTCGCCGAACTTTTCTCCCTTCTCGAAGGGGAGTTCGAAGGCAGCGCTCTTCAGGTGGTGGAGCAGGATAAGGAGGTTGTCGGGATTGACGCGGCAGTGTTCCGGTGACCGTGAAAAGAAGTAGTCGGGATTCTCCACGATGAACTGGTCCATGGGGCTGCTCCGGGCAACGAGGAGCGCCAGGCTGTGACCCGTGCGCCGCCCCGCCCGGCCCGCCTGCTGCCAGGTGCTGGCGATGGAACCGGGATAACCCGTCATGATGCAGGCCTCCAGGTCGCCGATATCGATGCCCAGCTCCAGGGCGTTGGTGCTGACAACACCCATCACCTTCCGCTCACGGAGTCCCTTTTCCACTTCCCGCCGCAGGTTGGGAAGATAGCCCCCCCGGTAGCCCGTCACGAACTGGGTGTCGCGGGGCTTGCCTTTTCCGAACTCGTCCTTCAGGTATTTCGTCAGGACTTCCACGTTGAGGCGGCTGGTGGTGAAGACGATGGTCTGGATGTCGTTGGCGATAAGGTCCGCCGCCACCTTGCGCGACGGCGTCACCGCCGACTGCCGGATACCGAGCTCGCGGTTGACGATGGGGGGATTGAAGAGGATAAAGGTCTTCGACGACGTGGGGGCACCGCTTTCGTCGATCAGGTGCACGGGACGGCCGATGATCCGCTCCGCGTGTTCCTTCGGATTGGCCACCGTGGCGGAACAGCAGATGAAGACGGGGCTGCACCCGTAAAAGCGGCAGATCCTGACCAGGCGCCTGATCACGTTGGTCAGGTGGCTGCCGAAGACGCCGCGATAGACGTGGAGTTCGTCGATAACCACGTACTTCAGGTTGGTGAAGAGCTTCTGCCATTTCGTATGATGGGGGAGAATCCCCGTATGGAGCATGTCGGGATTGGTGACCACCACGTGCCCCTGTTTGCGGATCGCCTGGCGGGCATCGGCGGGCGTGTCGCCGTCGTAGGTATAGGTCCTGATGTCCGCCTCCATCTCTCTGATAAGGCCGTGAATTTCATGCATCTGATCCTGGGCGAGGGCCTTCGTGGGAAACATGTAGAGGGCGCGGCTTTCCGGCTCTTCAAGAATGCGCTGGAGCACGGGAAGATTGTAGCAGAGGGTTTTTCCGCTCGCCGTGGGGGTGATGAGGACCACGTCGCGACCCCGGCGGATCTGCTCGATCGCCTCGCCCTGGTGGCTGTACAACTGACCGATACCCCGCGTCTCAAGGACGGCACGGATCTTCGGATGCACCCACGGGGGATAGGGAACGAAACTGCCTCCGAAAGGGGGAATGTGCTTCATCGCCCGGACGTTCTCCATGAAACGCCGGTTCTGCTCGATACGGGCGACCCACTCCTGCATGGTGAGCTTGGCCATAGGAGATCTCCGAGGGCTTCTTTTCCACAGCGGTGACGACGATGGAGCAAAGGAGCCGCTTTTTTGGACCTGAGTATAGGGAGGGCTCCGACCCATGTCAAGAATGAAAAAGAAGCCCTTCAGGCCATAGCAGCCGAGAAGGTGGCAAGCGTCTTTATACGGAAACGCCGGTCGATGGGCTTCAGACATAACCATCGGGTTACAATTTAGAATCGACATGAATATTTTTTCTTTATATAGAAGCCGGGTGCATCATGACGGCTCTGAAGGTTCTTTCACAGAAACTTCACCGGCCCTGTCCGGGTTGCTTTCAATTATTCTCACACGCTGGGGTTATCACGAAATATAGTGTTTCTTTCGAAGAGAAGGATAATCTGAAATTCATATTAAAGGAGGTCTGGGATGCTGAACTGGAGGAGGGTTAATCATTCGTTGTGTGTTATGGGGGTTATTGCTCTGATGCTTGTTGTGCTTGCCGGTACAGGAGTGGCCCAAAACGTCTTTCCACTCACCCTGTCGGGACAGGACAAGATTTATCTGGACACGAACAAAAGCGGGGCCCCCGATGCCGAGGACGGCTACTTCACAGTGACACTCGTCACACTGCAGGATGCCGGGGACGACAGCGGCAAATGGGCCGTTATTGCGGAAGGACACAACGGACTGGGCTATGGCACTCCCGCCGGGAAATATGTGAACATCTTCGCCCTGGACGGCGACAGAGACGGAGACGGCAAGTTCCACCTGCATGAAATCGCGGAGGACGTCACCTATCTCGGCAACGACGGAAATCCTGTCGGTGTGGAATGCGTCTGGGCACATGTCAGTGACCCCGACGATGAAAATGCCATGGACCATTTCAGCGGATATGTCCACTCCCTCGTCATGGAGATGTCCGACCCGGCAAATCCCTTCGCGGGATTCAACCGGTTCACCGCCGTCATCGAGTCGGGCCTGACGGAAGGCCTCGATGACAATGACCATCAGAACGAAATCACCATCGAATACAACGACGGCAACTTCGCCGACACCTTCAGTTTCAGCGAAGATGCCCTGATGGGAAACATCCTGATGGATTTCGAACATACGTTGTCTTATAATTCGACGGAGTACTATCCCAATGCCGACAATCCGACTCACGTGAAGCAGGAGGGCATCATCTTCGGTACCGACGGATACGATCAGGCCTTTGCCTTCATTCCTCTGGATGAAAATGGTTCACTGGAAATTTCCGACGGCCGGCCCGATGGATTCTATCTCCGCAGCAGCGTGAAACCAGTGCCCGCCGACCCGGACGACGCACCCTTTCGCATGCCGGAAGAAGGAAACGGCGGCGACGATGAGGGTGATGATGATGACGACGGCGGCGATGACGGCGAAACGCCCGCGACCACGTCAAGCAACAGCGACAATTTCCCTCCCCACTGCATGATCACCACCATGGCGCAGACCACGGCACCCCTGGGGCATCTCTGGCTGGTCCTTCTGGGGCTGCTTGGTGTCGGTGGAAGCTATCTGGTACGCAGAAAGTAGCGTCGGGAAAATAACGAACAATGAAAGCGGTCCCTGCGGCAAGGGGACCGCTTTTTGTTACTGCCGGTCCTAACTGTCGGAGCCAATCCTGATGCGTATCAGGCGGGAGCCAAGCCAGAGGCAGACCGTCAAGGCCAGGGGCATGAAAAGGAGTTCCCACAGGGCTCCCCGCCTGAGGTCGAGGCACCCGAAAACAAGCCTGTTGTATAAAATTTTGAGAATAAAAAAGGAAAGGAAGAGTGTAAAAAATATTTTCACAGCACTGAAACTCCACGGAACATTTTCTTTTCCCATAGAAATCTCCTCAGGCACCGATAGGGGCTTTCTTTTCACCTTCGAATGAAGTAGAGGGAGTATGAAAGATTTATCGGCGGAAGTCAAGAATATGAACATTCTCTGCAATCTTCGATCGGCAACCGTAGACCGATGACGGCACGATCACGATTCATCCACTACCTGCGGCCCTACCGGCTCCGGATACTCTGGACCATCACCGCCGTGCTGGTCATGTCACTGATCAATGTGACGGCCATACCGGTGGGGCAGCGCCTTGCCGAGGCAA
>CAYTUH010000227.1:0-5014 GCA_964441165.1 uncultured Syntrophaceae bacterium | reverse complement strand
GCATCCACCAGCATGTTGATGACACCGAAGGCATCGGAACTCGATATGGAAATCGCGCGAATACTTATTTTCTCCCTGGCCAGTATCGACGTAACCTTGGCCAGCCGTCCCGGTTTGTTCTCGGCGAATATGGACAACTGATAGGCGATCATTCCGTCACTCCTTTCTGTTATCTACTACCCGTACCGCCTTCCCCTCACTCTTGGGCAGCGTATTCGGTTCGACAAGCTCCACTTTCGGCGTAATAAGGATGTCACTCTTGAGCTCTTCCGTAATCTGTTTTCTCAATGACTCGAGCTGTTTCAAATTACCGGAGAAAAATTCTTTCTGGACCTCAACCTGAATGATCATATGGTCATTGAAATCCTTCCTTTCCAAGAAAATCAGGAAGTTCGTGCCTACGCCCGGTATCTCCATCAACCTTTTCTCGATCTGGATCGGGAAGATATTGACGCCCTTGAGAATCAGCATGTCGTCGGTTCGTCCCTTTATCCGCTCTATACGCCTGTGCGTTCTTCCGCAGGGACATTCACCCGGGATGATCCGCGTCAGGTCCTTGGTCCGATAACGCAGGATTGGCATACCTTCCCGGAGGAGCGTCGTCAGAACCAGTTCCCCCTCTTCTCCGTCGGGCACCGGCTCGAGGGTGTCGGGATCGATGATCTCAACGATATAATTGTCTTCCCATATGTGCATCCCGTTCTGTTCGGGACATTCGAAGGCCACACCCGGGCCGTTCATTTCCGAGAGGCCGTATGAATTGAATGCCTTGACTCCGTAATATTCCTCGATCTTCAACCGGGTTTTTTCCGAGTGCGGTTCCGCACCCAGAAAGGCGATCCTGAGCTTCGTGTCGGTCCGGGGGTTTACTTCCACTTCCTCGAAGACCGACGTCAGGTGAAGGGCGTAGCTGGGGATGATATGGATGACCGTGGTATCGAAATCCCGCATGAGCTGAATCTGCCGTTTGCTGTTGCCGGACCCGACGGGGATGATGAGTGCGCCCACCTTCTCCGCCCCGTAATGAAACCCGAGACCGCCGGTGAAAAGTCCGTAGGTCATCATGTTCTGGAAAACGTCGCCTCGTCTCATGCCCGTCATGTACATGGAACGGGCCAGGATATTGGTCCAGGCATCGATATCCTGCTGCGTGTGTAAGATGACCGTTGCCCTTCCTGTCGTTCCCGACGACGAATGCATGCGGACCAGCTCTTCCTTCGGCACGGCGAGAAAGCCGTAGGGCCAGTTTTCCCTGAGATCGTCCTTGGTGGTAAAAGGAATTCTCCGGACATCATCGAGAGAATTGATCGAGTCCGGATCGACGGCATGTTCTTTGAAGATCCTGCTATAGTGGGGAGAAACCGAAGCGCGGACAAGACTGTTTTTGAGCCGTGCGAGCTGGCTTTCTTCGAGTTCATTTCGTGACATTGTCTCAACTTCATTTTCCCAGTACATATCTTACCTATCCTCCGCATAAACACATTTCCCTGATATGTACAACTCACCCGGTAATTTATCAAGACAAAATCCATTTCCGCTAAACCGGGCCTTACGGAATCCCGGGTCAACGGCACCATCTCCGGCATGGGGACTTAAGGCTTGATGAAATTCTCTCAATTTGCTAGATTTTTTAATATGCTGTCGGACCCGGATGACGGGCCGACTTTTTTAATACCGAAAGAGAAGGAGGACAATTCTCGTGAGAAGTATCAGAAATTCCTTCTGGATGGGCCTCGTGGCACTCATCACGACAATACTTTTTGTTACGGGGTGCAACACCTTTCAGGGCATGGGAAAGGATATCGAAAGCGCCGGCAAGGCCATTCAGCGCACCGTTGATAAAACAAAAGAATCGATTGACGACTGATCCGCCGGTGCCGGAAAAACCGCCGTGTCACGCGACATAACGTACGTGACAATGTAATGCGGCTTCGACGGTCCGCCACCCCCTGACGTAACAGATTCTTTCCTTTTGCCTTCCCATCGCAACGTCGTTTATACTGCAGGCAGTATTCTCAGGATATTCGTCATAAAAAAACACTTCACCACACCGCTCTTTCGATATTCTTCCCCAGGTATCGGCACGCATCGCCTTTCCTCTTGAGCATTCCCCGTCACGGGAAACGCACCGACCAAAACCCTCCATTCCGATACTCCTCCTTGCGGCGGAATTAACTCCTTCGTCATGAGGTTGTCATCATGCTGTAACATTGATGGTATATCTTCCGGCCAATGAAAGTGAAAAATATTTCCAAGAAGGAGGAGTATCTACAATGAAGAACATGTTTAAAATCCTATGTACAGCCCTTCTCTGCGTCGCCCTTTCAGGAACTGGGACGGCATTCGCCGAATCCATCGTTATGAAAGGTTCGACAACCGTCCTTCCCGTTGCGCAGGCAACGGCGGAGGCATTCATGACCGCCAACCCCGGAATCAATATTTCAATCTCCGGCGGCGGCTCGGGAAACGGCATCAAGGCCCTCGTCGACAAATCGACGGACATCGCAACCTCCTCACGGTTTATCAAAGAAAAAGAAGTGAACCGTGCCCATGAAAAGGGGATCTATCCCGTACCTCACCGTGTCGCCATCGACGCCATTGTTCCCATTGTGCACCTGTCAAATCCCGTTGAAAATCTCACGATCGAACAGTTGAGCCTTATCTACCAGGGTAATATCTCCAACTGGAAGGAAGTGGGTGGCGAGGACCTGCAAATCATCGTCGTTTCACGGGATACGAGTTCCGGGACCTATGAAGTCTGGGAAGATAAAATCCTCGCGAAGGCAAAGGTGACTCCCAAGGCACAGCTTCAGGCATCGAACGGCGCCGTCGTGCAGACCGTATCGAAAAACAGATACGCCGTCGGGTACATCGGTCTCGGCTACCTGAACAAAGACGTCAAGGCCCTCAAGGTCGACGGAGTTGAGGCAACGTCCGAATCGGCCCTGTCAGGCACCTACTCGGTGGCTCGTCCCCTCTTTATGTTCACCAACGGATGGCCCGAAGGTGCGACGGCGAAGTATCTCACCTTCGTCCTGAGTCCTAAAGGACAGGAAATAGTCAGGAAAGAGGGATACGTTTCCCTCTATTAGCGAGAACACCCCGCCAGGGGTTATTTTCAGTAACGGCGACACAACAATGCGCCTCCTGCCCGCTGGCGGGGGCGGGGCGGGCGCTTTTGGCCACGCCGTCGGTGCAGGAAAAAAGGTTGCAGCAGCGAGAATACCTACTGCCGGATCTTCTGAACCGCAGCCACGGCAAGGGTATCTTCGAAAACGACAGGGCATCGGTAATGACGAGAACGCTCAAAGAAAAAATAATAAAAAATATCCTCTTTTGTTTCGCCTTGATTTCTATCTTCACACTCGGCCTCATCATAGTCTTTCTCTTTATTGAAGGACTCCCCATCTTCAAGGTCACTTCATTCAAGGACTTCTTCTTCGGAATCGAGTGGTATCCGACATACGATCCGCCATCCTTCGGAATAGGAGCCCTCATCGTGGGATCCTTCGCAGTCACCTTCTTTTCGACGATTATCGCAGTCCCGCTGGGGATCTTCTCTGCCATCTATATCGCCGAGATTGCCCCGCCTTTCATCAAGGAAGTCTTCAAACCCCTCGTGGAGCTTCTGGCAGGCCTCCCCTCCGTGGTCCTCGGATTTTTCGGCATGGCTGTCCTGGCCCCCTGGCTCCAGGAAACCTTCGATCTGCCGACGGGGCTCAATATCCTGAACGCCTCCATCGTCCTTGCATTCATGGCGGTACCGACGATTTCCAGCATTTCCGAAGACGCACTCTACTCGGTCCCACAGGAATTCAAGGAGGCATCCTACGCGCTGGGTGCGACAAAATTTGAGACAATCGCACGAGTGATCGTCCCGGCATCCCTTTCGGGCGTCTCCACCGCAGTAATTCTCGGGATGGCCCGCGCCATCGGTGAAACCATGGTCGTCCTCATGGTGGCCGGAGGAGCCTCGGCGATTCCCGAAAGCATATTCGATTCCGTGCGTCCCATGCCGGCGAGCATCGCCGCCGAGATGGGGGAAGCACCCTTCCGGAGCGACCATTACCATGCCCTCTTCGCCACGGGCATCGTGCTTTTTTTCCTTACCTTGGCATTTAATCTCGTTGCGGATTACATATCACACAAATTCAAGGAAGTAGGATCGGCCACCCTATGAAACTTCGATACCTCCGACAAAACATCTTCTTCATGGTTCTCCGTCTCTCCGCCATTACCACTGCATCCGCTATTTTTGCATTCCTCGCCTACATCCTGATACAGGGCATCGGGGCCATCAGCTGGGAATTCCTGACACAGCCGCCGCGGGAATCGATGACGAAGGGCGGCATCATGCCGGCGATCCTCGGCACCCTCTATCTCACGGCAGGCGCGATCATCGTCGCCCTTCCGCTGGGGGTCCTCTCGGCCGTCTATCTCAGCGAATATGCCAAACAGGGTCCCGTTATCAGGATAATCAGAGTGGGCGTGAATTGTCTGGCCGGTGTCCCGTCGATTGTCTTCGGTCTTTTCGGCCTGGGACTTTTCGTCGTCTTTCTCAAATTCGGTTCCTCCATACTGTCGGGGGCACTGACCCTCGGCATCCTGATACTCCCCACCATTATCGGCGCCTCGGAGGAAGCCTTGAAATCGGTCCCCCAGACATTCAGGGAAGCCTCCCTGGGACTCGGGGTCTCGAAGTGGCAGACGACACTGCGTGCGGTGCTCCCGAGCGCCCTGCCGGGCATATTGACCGGGTCGATTCTCGGGATCGGCAGGGCAGCCGGTGAAACGGCACCCATCATGTTTACGGCGGCGGCCTTCTTCACGGCCAAGCTTCCCGCATCGATCTTCGACGAAGTCATGGCCCTCCCCTATCACGTCTACGTGCTTGCCACGGCGGGCACCCACATCGAAGAAACGAGACCACTCCAGTACGGGACGATCGTGGTCCTCGTCGCCCTTGTACTGGGGGTCGACCTGATCGCCATCATCATACGAAGCCATATTCGAA
>CAYTUH010000226.1:4229-5066 GCA_964441165.1 uncultured Syntrophaceae bacterium | reverse complement strand
GTCACTGGCAGGGAGGATCGCCACCGAGGCGGGAGTCAGGTACCTCGTGCTCACGCATTTTTATCCGCACTGTGACCGTGTCGATATCGAAAGGCAATGCAGGAAGACATACGGGGGCAATCTTGCGCTTGCCCGGGACTTGATGAGCATCGAACTCTCGTGAGCGGTCCCCGGGACTGACCGGCAGGAGACGCGAAGAAAAGGGCGTTTCCTGCGGCAGAGGACTTACGAAGCCATCAGATTTCTTCGAAACGGTTTTCGTCAACGTTTTTCCATACGTTGTCTGAATCGAAGATGCGGCCGTTCATGGCGATGTAGACACCGGGCGGTTTCGTCTGGACCGTCGCGATGGCCGCGCCGATATTGAAATCGGCGTCACTGGACCGGAATCGTGCGGGCACCATCGATCCGGTGAGCACGATGGTCTTGTCCGGTATGGATTCGAGCTTCCGCGCCGTCTCGGCCATGGTGTCGGTACCGTGGGTGATAATGATCATCCGGTGCCGGTCCGACGAAATTTTGTCATAAATCAGCTGACGGTCTTCATCGTTGATATCGAGGCTGTCTTTTCGCAGGATGGACTCGATTTTATACTTAAAGGTAACGTTCGATTCCTTCAGAATCTCCTTGAGGAGAGATTCACCCACCTCGTAGGTATTTTTCTTGTCGAAATATATCTTGTCGATGGTACCACCGACGGTGAAAAATTTAATCTTCATGACAGGTTCGCCTTTAAAAGAATGGTCGTGCGAATGACTCTATGATTTGACCGTCCGTTTCAGGGCTTCCATAAGCCCGGAACGGTCGAAGTAGACTTCGTTACGGGAAATGCGACCG
>CAYTUH010000226.1:1579-4214 GCA_964441165.1 uncultured Syntrophaceae bacterium | reverse complement strand
TCGGCGTTCCATCGGAGGACAAAGCCTCCGTCGATGGGGAAGACGTCGTCGACCTTCCAGATCCAGCGGGGTGAAAAAGCGCACAATTTCTCGAGGTACCGGAGAAGTCCCGGCTTGCCCGAAATTCCTCCGGGTACGGCCGGATCGCGGTAGAAGGTATCTTCCGTATAAAGACTCGCTAGTTCCTCGGGCCTGTTTCCCGTCCAGAGCGGGAGCCATTCTTCACACAGTTTCAGCGCTTCAGATCTCTCCATGGTTTGTCTCCCTCGCACGAAAAAATTTGAGTGAATGTATACGGATTTCATTGAAAACGCAACGGTTTAATGCAGGGGTGTAGCGCCGGAAGAGAGGAATACCGCCTTCAGATATGTTTATCCTTTGAAGAAGGGCCTTCCGAACTGAAAATCGAGAAGGGGGTACAGCTTTTCATTTTTTTGTGACGGACGGGACGATCAGAAGATGGCATAGAAACTGAAGATCGGCCCTACCGTAAAGATGTCGGTGCCGCTTTGTATCGAATTATATGGTTGAAGAGTGCCGGCAATGTCGAAGAACTGAATCAATGTCTTTTTATCCATCTTGATTTTGCATGAATCATAGGCCAGTTCAATTCCGAAGCTCACGCGATTCTTTCTCATGAACTCATATCCGACGGCGACAAAGACGCCTGGTCCCGAACTGTAAAAGTAATCGCCGGAGATGAGATGCTGGACAAAACCGCCGCGAAAGTAGGGAGACCGGCTTTCTTCGGGATAGAAGGTATACCCCGCATTGAAATTCAAGGGGATGTCATAATAGGAGGCGTCGCCGTAGGTGAACATGCACGGGCCGATTCCCGCTCCGACACGGATACCGTTGTCAAGTTGGAGAAAGGGCTGAAAATTTATGCCCGCCGGAACGGCACCGGGATCGGCATTATCAAGACCTACTGCGATGCGGTTGTTTTCGAGCAGATCGATGATACCGGTAAAGGACTGTACGTAACTGATACCGAGAGGGTATTTCCAGTCTTCGGCGATCACGGGAGAAACGGAGGTGAACGCTATAAAAAGTATCAGGATCCCTGCAAAAGCTTTATTGATCTTTTTCATGCACACGAGCCCTTTCCTCGTTGAGGCCGAAAAGATGGATAACCGGCGTGATGAACATTACAAGACCGATTCGAATCAATCACCCCATACGAGAGCGGATAAGCTGTAAATCCATAGCATTGGGACCGTCTCCGGTCAAGTTAAATTATCAAATCCGCGGTGTTCGTGCAATGAGTCGCAGGCCCCTGTCTTAACCGTCAAAGGCTACACTGAAATTATCATACTCCGCCCTGTAGGGTTCTTCGAATAATTCAATACCGGTCACATGGGAGAGAGGAGGGCCATTGCGGCACCAGGCCACCATCCTGTGTATATTGAACTCATCTCCTTCAAAGAGAGCCTCCACCTTTCCACTGCGAAGGTTGCGCACCCACCCGTTTATACGGTATCTTTCCGCCTGTTTCTGTGTTTCAGCCCTGAAAAAGACGCCCTGTACGCGTCCTGAAATGACGACTCGTATTCTCTTGTTCATCCGATCGCTCTATCCCCGCCGGTTCGGTCAATGCCGGTTTTTTCACGCATGGTTCTGTGCTTCGATGAATGCACGAAATTCAGTTTCATCGAGCGTTGCGATACCGAGGGTCCTGGCCTTTTCAAGTTTGGATCCCGGAGAGGCGCCGACGACCACGTAATCGGTGTTTTTCGACACTGACGACGAAACGGCCCCGCCCAGGGACTCGATCAGGTCCTTCGCGTCGTTTCGCGAGAAACCTTCCAGCGTTCCCGTCAATACAAAGGTTTTCCCATTCAGAGGCGCGGAGATGCGGCTTCTTTCGGCTTCCTGCGGCTTTACGCCGGCGTCGCGCAATCGTTCGATTATCCTGATATTCTCGGGCTGGTTGAAGAAACTCCGGATACTCGCCGCAATTTCCCTGCCGATCCCATTTATCGACGAGAGATATGCTTCATCGGCTCTCATCAGGGAATCGAGATTTCCACATTCACGGGCGAGTATCCGTGCGATGTGTTCGCCTACGTGCCTGATGCCGAGGGCATAGATGAATTTTTCAAGGGACGGCCCTTTCGATGTTTCAAGGGCCTTGAGAATATTCTCCGCCGACTTGTCGGCCATACGGTCGATGTGGACAAGGTCTTCCTTTTTCAGATAGTAAAGATCAGCCGTATTTCCGATAATCCCTTCTTCCAGCAGCTGCGCGACCAGTTTTTCGCCGAGGCCTTCAATGTCCATGGCTCCACGGGAAGCGAAATGCCTGATCGATTCACGTATCTGGGCGGGACAATCACGATTGACGCACCGGTGAGCTGACTCGCCGTCGAGTCGGACAATATGGGACCCGCAGACGGGACATAAGGAGGGAATCCGGAAAATGCGTTCGTGACCGGTTCTTTTCGATTCAACGATTTTCACCACCTCGGGGATGACATCGCCTGCTCTCTGAATAATAACGGTATCGCCCTCTCGAATGTCCTTCTTGTCGATTTCGTCCTGGTTGTGAAGGGTCGCGCGACTCACGGTGACACCACCCACCTGGACCGGTTTACCTTAGCAGCGTTGATGAGCTCATCGGAGAGACACTCGGCAA
>CAYTUH010000226.1:0-1569 GCA_964441165.1 uncultured Syntrophaceae bacterium | reverse complement strand
GTCAGGACGCCGGTTCTTCCGACCTGTACCTCTATCTTTTCGATGCGCGTCGTCGCCTGTGTTGCCGGAAACTTGCACGCTATCGCCCAGCGGGGGCTTCGGGATACGTTGCCCAGCCGTTCCTGGAAGGAAAAGCGATCCACCTTGATCACCATGCCGTCAATTTCATAGGGGAGGGATTCCCGTTCCGTGAGCATTGCCTGGTAGAAGGCGATGCATTCATGGATGTCGCGGGCCTGCTTCACATGTGGATTGGTCTTGAAGCCCCATTGATTCAATGTCTGAAGCAACTCCCACTGGCTTGCAAAAGTGGCACCGTCGACGGCGCCGATGGCGTAGAAAAAGATGTCGAGGGGTCTTCGCGCCGTAATGCGGGAATCGAGCTGTCGCAGTGAACCGGCAGCGGCGTTCCTCGGGTTTGCGAAGGGAGCGATGCCTTCATTCACACGACGCCTGTTCAGTGCCCTGAAGGCGTCGATTCCGATGAAAACCTCTCCCCGGATCTCAATGCGTACCGGAACTGCGGTGCCGCGGACCGACGATATCTTGAGGGGAATCGAGTGAATCGTTTTGAGATTTTCCGTAATATTTTCACCGACGGTACCATCTCCCCTGGTGGAGCCAACTTTCAATACACCCTTTTCATACAAGAGGTTAACAGCAATACCATCAAGTTTAGGTTCAACTACGTAGGCGATTGTTTCATCGGTGCCGAGAAACCGTTTAACACGCTCATCGAATCCCAGGATCTCTTCTTCGGAGAACGCATTTGCCAGACTGAGCATGGGGATGAGGTGTGAGACGGTATCGAACCTATCCAGGGGCGGCGCACCTACACGTTGCGTCGGGGAACCGGTGACATCGATATCGCCGGCGAACCGGGTTTCCAGGGCCATCAGTTCCTGCATCAGGCGGTCGTATTCAGCATCTGATATTTCGGGATCATCATACTGATAATAGCGGTCGTTATGATAGGCAATCAGGCGACGCAATTCATCGATTCGTTTCAATGCTGATTCTCGGTCCATTACTTGATACGTTTCAGGTAGGGTATGTCTTTCGCTTGATTAGAATGTTTGCTGTCCGTCTGTTTTTCCTTGTTCTGAGCGACCTGCTCATTGAAAATGTGATTTTTTACCCTGACTGCATTGATAATGAAAAATATTATCACCGCTTTTTCCCACTCTTTCGTGGTCTCAAAGGACTCCATCTTCCGCTTGTATTTTTCCCAGAGGCCCGTGAGGGAGGCTTCATCGTACGTGAGAATTTTTTCGGCAATATTTTCGAGGGCTTTTTCAAGCATTTCCTTTATTCTCCAACATCCGTAATGACAGTAAATACTGTAGCTACACACATGTGAAAAGTCAAACCAAAAGCTTGATAAAATAATTCTTGTCTTTTGAAATGATATCGCTATAATGCCAAATTTATATATGGCGAATCATGAAGATTGGAGTTATATCAGATACTCACCTCAATTGTTCCGACAGGCGGCTCGAAGCGATCGTAGAAAATCATCTTAAAGATGTCGATGTGATCTTTCATGCGGGGGATTTGGTACGCCTTGAA
>CAYTUH010000225.1:0-5088 GCA_964441165.1 uncultured Syntrophaceae bacterium | reverse complement strand
TATGGATTTTGGATTATCTGACGAACTTATTATGTTGCGTGACATGGTACGCGGTTTTGCAGCAGAAAAGATCGCACCTTTTGCGGATGAATGGGACGAGAAGCACTACTTCCCCTATGAAGAAGTCGTCAAACCGATGGGCGACCTGGGATTATTCGGCACGGTAATACCCGAAGAGTACGGCGGAAATAATATGGGATGGCTTGCAGCCATTATTATCACCGAAGAAATTGCACGAGCCTCCAGTTCACTGCGGGTACAGGTCAACATGCAGGAATTGGGCTGCGCCTTCACAATTTACCGATATGGTTCCGACGAGTTGAAGAAGAAGTACATAGAGCGACTGGTGAGTGCGGACCTCCTGGGTGCGTTTGCCATTACGGAGCCTGAGGCGGGATCGGATGTGATGGCGATAAAATCCACTGCCGAGGACAAGGGCGATCACTGGCTCATAAACGGTCAGAAGACCTGGATCTCGAATGCGCCGATCGGCGGCATCAACATTTTTTATGCCTATACGGATAAGGATGCCGGCGGCCGTGGGTTGTCAGCCTTTGTTGTTGAGTTGAAGGATGCCGAGGGCATCACGGTGACGGATCTGGACAAGATGGGTTCCCGCTCATCGCCGACGGGTGAAATCGTCCTTGAGGACGTCAAGGTTCCCAAAGAAAATATCCTTGGCAAACCCGGTGATGGTGCGAAGATTGTGTTCGGTTCACTGTCACAGTCACGTCTTTCCGCCGCGGCGGGCGGCATCGGGCTGTCCCAGGCCTGTCTGGACTCAGTCGTCGCTTACGCAATGGAGCGCGAGCAGTTCGGCACACCGATTGGAAAATTTCAGATGAACCAGGCCCTGATCGCCGAGATGGCGGCCGAAATCGAGGCTGCACGACTCGTCGTCTACCAGGCGGCATGGCAGAAAGACCAGGGCAATCTGGGCAACAACGTTGAAGTTGCCATGGCGAAACTGCTGTCGGGCGAACTGGCGTACAAGTGCTCGCAGTATGCGATGCGAATCCTGGGTGCGTACGGATACTCCACCGAGTACCCCGTGGCACGTTACTTCCGGGATGCCCCGACCTATGCAATGGTGGAAGGCTCCACCAACATATGCAAGTTTATAATTGCTCAAGATCTGCTTGGGATCAGGAAAGCAAATAGATAAGCGCGATACCTCAATCGGAGTGGGGACACATCATAAGTGTGGACAGGAGAAGTCAAGATGCAATCGCAAGCACTTGTGTCCCCTTTTTTCCACTTCTTTAAATGACAGTAACCAAGGAGTCATACAATGATACCTTTTCTTAAAATGAATGATTTCGGTAAGCCTCTTCGGCCTGCAGCAAAAGATCGCATGGAGCAGAACATCGAAAAGGTCGAAGCGGTCATGCAAGAGATCGATGCCGAAGTAGAGCGGATTAAGAACGTAGGCGTGCCTGCGGAAAAGATCCACAAGCGGGGACAGATGACGGTGTGGGACCGCATTGAATATCTGGTCGATCCCGGCACGTTTTGCCCGCTGCACACCATTTTTGACCCGGATCAGGAAGAATCGGGCAGCACGAACGTATTTGACGGCCTTGCCCGCATCAGGGGCAAATGGTGCATGCTGATCGGATTCAACAACAAGTGGATCGCCGGTGCCTGGATCGCGGGACAGCCGGAGAACAACCTGAGGGCCACTGATATCGCGAAGATCATGCATCTTCCCCTGGTATGGCTGGTCAATTGTTCCGGTGTCAAACTGCCGGAGCAGGAAAAGATGTACGCCAACCGGCGCGGTCAGGGCACCTGTTTCTACCGGCATGCCGAGCTGGAGAAGCTGGGAATCCCGGTCATCGCGGGAATCTACGGTACCAACCCGGCCGGCGGCGGCTACCAGGGCGTCAGCCCCACAATCCTCCTGGCCCATAAAGACTGCAACATCGCCGTCGGCGGTGGCGGCATCGTCAGCGGCATGGCACCCACGGGCCATTTTGATGTCGAGGGCGCCGAGCAGATCATCGAAGCCACGCGGCATTTCAAGGCCACACCTCCGGGGCGTGCAGAAATCCACTACGACGAGACCGGCTTTTTCCGGGATGTCTACGAATCTGAAACGGATGTACTCGATGCCATCAAGGATTATATGGATAAGATTCCCGCCTACGATCCGAGCTTCTTCCGTCTGGCAGTACCGGCAGCGCCGAAGCTTCCGGCCGCGGAGATTCCGTACATTATCAATATGAACCAGAAAATGGGATACGACTTCGATAACGTTCTGGCACGGCTGGTGGACAACTCCCAGCACCTGGAATTCAGACCCAAATACGGGCCCGAGGTCTACACCGGACTGGTCATGGTCGACGGGTTCCTCGTCGGGGCCATCGGCAACCGGCAGGGCGTTCTGGCCAATTATCCGGAATACACCAACGAGTATACGGGTGTCGGCGGCAAACTGTATCGGCAGGGCCTTGTCAAGCTGAACGAGTTTGTGACGCAGTGCGGTCGTGACCGCATCCCGATCATCTGGTTCCAGGACACCACGGGTATCGATGTGGGTGACACTGCCGAAAAGGCGGAACTCCTGGGATTGGGCCAGTCGCTCATCTACTCCATCGAGCAGACCGAAATTCCCATGATGCTGGTAGTGCTTCGCAAAGGGACGGCGGCGGCCCATTACGTCATGGGCGGTCCCACGGCGAATAACAACAACGCCTTCAGTCTCGGCACCCCCGCGACTGAGATCTACGTCATGCACGGTGAAACGGCGGCATGCGCCAGCTTCGCGCGCCGACTTGTCAAAGAGAAGGACGCCGGCCGGGATCTGCAGCCGACCATCGACAAGATGAACGAGACGGTTCAGCATTATTACGACAGTTCACGACCCATCTTCTGTGCCAAGACCGGCATGGTGGATGAAATCATTCGCTTTGAGAAGATCAGGGATTACATGGTTGCCTTTACGAACTCCGCATATCAGAATCCCAAGTCAATCTGCCCGCGGCATCACATGATGCTGCCCCGGTTGATCAAAGCGCAGGTAGTGAAAGGACTCGATCGTCCGCCGAAAGAAGACAAATAGTCATTCCTTTCACCTCACCCTTATCAATAGCGGTTCGTGCCACCCATCAGCTCATCCGGCACGTTCCGTTATTGGAGGTGGACCGCAGGAACGGCAGTAAATAAACAAAGATTATTTTTTATGCCGCCCGCCCGTCGGGTAAGCGGCATGCACTACAATAAAAATATTATCAGGAGGTAGTAGCATGAGTATCGAAGTAATTGCACCCATCGAAGGCAAGATTGTAGAGATTCTGGTTAACGTAGGCGATACCGTTCAGGAAAACGACGAGTTCCTTATCCTTGAGGCGCTGAAAATGGAAAACCCGGTGTTCGCACCTGCAGACGGTGTCTTGAAAGAGATCAAAGTAAAGGTATCGGATAAAGTAGAATCGGAAGAAGTTCTAATGATCATTGAGTAACAGACCGTTACGAACTGGATAAAGGAAGACATGATGATAGACTGGAGTTTAGCGATAAAGATAGCAGCAGGCGGTTTCGGACTCGTATTTCTTCTCTTGACCCTCCTTGCCGTGGCGATATGGATTTCGAAGGAAGCGATAGAGCGGTTTTTACCTAAAGATACGGGTAAATAACAACCGTACAACGGAGCAGCGTAGCAACTCCTTGCGGATGAGGAGGAAGACACACGGGTTTGCTCCTCATCGATAGAAAGTGTCTGAAGTATAGAGAGGTAGAATTGTGTTTGGATTATTAGAAAGTGGTTTTGAACTGTTTTACTGGGGTAATGCCCTGATGATCGTCATCGGGCTGGTACTGGTGTACCTTGCCATTGCCAAGAAGATGGAACCCCTCTTGCTGGTGCCCATTGGATTCGGCATCATCCTTGTGAACCTGCCCCTGGGGGGCATGATGGACTACGAACTTATGCTTCGGGCGCCCAAGGCGGGTGTGGTGATGGAAATCGGCATGACCGAAGGGACTTCGTTTAAGTCGGAGGCCCTGGTGTATAAGCTTGATTCGGGTGAAATCAGAACCCCGGTGTTCGGCAGGCTTGATACACTTCGCGTCACCAAGGGTGACACCGTCAAGAAAGGTCAGGTGGTTGCCCGCCTCATCACCATGCAGCAGACAAATCAGGCGGTGTATCCCTCGCGGCCGATCGGCCTTCTCTCCCGGGTGTTCCAATACGGAGTCATGTGGCAGATTCTGCCGCCGCTTATGTTTCTCTGTCTCGGGGCCCTGACAGACTTCGGCCCCATGATTGCCAATCCGAAAACCCTCTTGCTTGGAGCAGCTGCGCAGTTTGGGGTGTATTTTGCCTTCTTTCTCTCGCTGGCCTTCGGGTTCAACTTACCGGAAGCATCCTCTATCGGAATAATCGGAGGTGCCGAGGGGCCCACGACTATCTATGTGACCTCGATCCTGGCACCTCATATCATCGGTGCCACCGCGGGGGCCTGTTATTCCGACATGGCAATGGTTCCCATGATCCTGCCGCCCATTATCAAGCTCTTGACGACCAAGAAAGAACGACTGATTTATATGAAACCGAAGCTTCGCAAGGTGGCCAAGGTCGAAAAGATCATCTTCCCGCTCGTGGCGACGATATTTGTCATTCTCTTTGTGCCCTCGTCGGCCCCCTTGATGGGCTGTTTCATGGTGGGGAACCTTTTGAAGGAATGCGGTGTTACGGAACGGCTGAGTAATACCATGCAGACCTCCTTCGTTGACATCATTACCATTTTCCTGACACTGGCTATCGGGGCATCCATGCCGGCAGAAAACTTTCTGCAGTCGAAGACCCTGTTGATCCTCGTCCTGGGGGTTGTGTCGTTCGGCAGTGCGGCAGCGGCAGGAGTCCTGCTGGCAAAGTTCATGAACCTTTTCCTCAAGGAAAAGATCAACCCCATGATCGGTGGTGCCGGAGTGTCGGCTGTTCCCATGTCGGCCCGGGTGGTACAGGAGATGGGGCAAAAGGAAAGCAAGAAGAACTATCTGCTCATGCATGCCATGGGACCCAATGTCGCGGGCGCCATCGGGGCTGCCATTGCGGGTGGCGTCTTCATCGGTATATTAGGGTAG
>CAYTUH010000224.1:0-5107 GCA_964441165.1 uncultured Syntrophaceae bacterium | reverse complement strand
CCCGCTCAGGGCTTCATAGTTTCCCTGGCCCTTGGATATGGCAAAATCATAGGGGCCGAGTCGCGTCGCGAAGGCCTCTCCCGTCCGTTCATCAAAGTCCCTGTTGAGTTCAACTTCATGAATCGTGACATTCTCGACAGTGTCCAGCCCGATCTGGGATGCAGCGTCCCACGTTCCGTCGTTTATGATCGGTTTTGCTTTGATGAATAGGTGCCATTCTTTTCTACCACAACTTTTATCGACTGTCTCCATGAAAAGCCTGTCGAAGACGATCTCGCCGGCATTGTCTGCGAGGAGCGCGATGCTGTCCGCCGCGTCGAGGTCACGCTTCAATTCGCCGGAGTGGTCAATGCTGAGGGGTGTGCCGGTGAGGCGCCCGATCGTATCATGGATGTCGAATTCCCGCTTTGCGCCGTAATCCATTATATTTCCCGCGATCGCCAGTTTCAGAGCCCTGGCGAGGGGATCGGGGTCGCTTTCAACATCGTGCTTCAGATGATCGTACATGTCGAGTACGATGGCATTGCTCCGGTATTTTTCTTCGCGGTAGGGGTCGACCTCGCCCAGCATGTCCATGACGGTGTAGTGAACCCTGACGGCCATTTCCGACGCCGTGGCCGACCAGTCATTCCGGTCGATGACATCGAGGACACCCCGCAGGATCTCTTCCTGTTTGCCTTCGTCCGCGGTGGCGAAGCGCGATGCCTGCAGGGCCTGGCTGATAAAACAGGGTATGCAGTCCAGATGAATTTTCATGTCGTCGTCTCCAATGATACGGTGTTACTTTCCGTGATTCAGCTTGGCGTAATAGCTTTGCGATGTATAGATGGGGCCGATCGGGTTGTGTCCCGTGACCCGATCCTTTGCGACGAGGACCGTCGTCGGCGCCTCGGCGTATTTGAAGAAGAGCGAATCGTGTCCCACGCAGAGGCCCATAACGATATTGAACTCCGTGGCGGCATCGTTCAGCACCTTCGCCTGGAGAATGGGGTTGCACATCGATTCATATTCGCCGATGCGGACCTTTTCATCTTCCTTGATTCCTATTTCCTCTTTAGGGATGGAGCCGACCTTGCAGATGACCGAGACGACCTCGAATCCCTGTGCCTCCAATATGTCGGCGACCAGTTTTGCTTCCTGCACGAGACCGGCGCAGAATACGAGTCCCAGTCGCGTGTATCCCATTTTTCGAGCAAATTCAAATGTTTCCTGTATCCGTGGTTTCAAGGGCCACCGGACCGGCGGGGAATCCTGCCGTCCCCCGTAGCATTCCGCCTCCTGTATGGATGCCTGGCGAGCGAACTCGCCGATTTCTTCCCGGTGGTATTCAATCAGCGTATCCTCCCGCAGATCTCTTTTGAACAGGGTGGGGCATCCCTTCGGCCCCTTTCCCTTTTCGTTGATGCAGATCCGTTCGGTCTTCGGCAACGGGCAGGATGCGCATGTAGAGAGATTGTCATGTTTCACGTGTTGCACGCTCCTTGATTTTTTTGTCATCTATAACAGGAATGCCGTTAAAAATCGAGAGCCGGTCCCGGGAAATCATTTGACTCCCTTTTCTCTCTTCCCTATAGTGAGCCCATGTGGAAGGGCAAGCGAAACCAGTTGAGACTATGGGAGAATTCACGACCGGTCAAAATATCCGCACCATCGGCCGAAGAGCGGGCCGGAATTCACGCCTTTCACCGTGCACTGCCCGGGTACAGGCCCACCCCCCTGATTTCGATGGAAAAGGTGGCCTGTGAGTTCGGGCTTGCGGATCTGCTGGTAAAGGACGAGGGAAAACGTTTCGGGCTGAAGGCATTCAAGGCGCTTGGGGCTTCCCATGCGGTGTATCATCTGCTTCGGCGACGATGCGGTGGGGACCTGATGCCGGAGGAATTTCTGGCGCCGAAGGGGCGTGCGGCGGCCGGGGGGATTACCTTCACCTGCGCCACCGACGGGAACCATGGAAAGGCTCTGGCGTGGATTGCACGGCTCCTGGAGCGACCCGCCGTCATTTACGTGCCCCGGGACACCGTCCCGGCACGCATCGAGGCCATAAAGGCCGAGGGGGCCGGTGTGGTCGTTGTCGAGGGCGGCTATGACGAGGCGGTACGGTACGCATCGGCACAGGGGAATCGTGAGGACTGGGTGGTTGTGGCCGATGTGGGCTATGAAGGATACGAAGATCTGCCGGCTTTCATACAGCAGGGATATCTGACGATATTCGAGGAAGTGTCGCTTCAGCTCCGGGAGCGAAATGAGAGGATGCCCGACCATGTCTTTATCCAGGCGGGCGTCGGTGCCTTTGCCTGCGCTGCCGCCTGGTTCTTCAACGATCCCGCAGCGGGTGTCCGGCTCCTGTCCGTGGAGCCCCTCACGGCGGATTGCCTGTTACGTTCCGCCCGTGCCAACGACGGCAGGGTTCACACGGTCAAGGATAACGGTGGTACCATAATGGCGGGACTGAATTGTGAAACGCCGTCGTCAACGGCATGGCCGTCGGTCTCCCGTCGATTCGATACCTATCTTGCCATTGACGACCATTACGCCGAAGAGGCCATGCGAATTCTGGCCACCTGCGATATCGTATCGGGTGAGTCGGGCGCCGCCGGACTGGCGGCACTCCTGGCCCTTCAGGCGGAAAGACCTGACCTGATGGACGGTACCCTCCGTCTTTCGGGCGGTTCCCGTGTTTTGATCATCAACACCGAAGCGGACACGGATCCCGACGACTACGGGAGAATCGTGGGGAGTACCGCGTCAGTTCGGGCGGAACAATAAACGTTTCCAGCCCTGTTGGAAGGGGGGTATTAAAAAAGGAGGGGTGTCATGCAGCTTCTGGTTGTCGTCGGCGGGGCGCTGGCCCTTTTGTCGGCTCTGCTCTATTGTACGTTCAGGGATTACTGGCGGACGGCGGTTCCGCTCAAGACGGGGCTCTCCTTTCTTTTTGTCCTGGTTGCAGTGATGCAGCCCCATCCGCTTCCTCTCTATTATCGCTTTCTTCTGCCGGGACTTCTGCTTTGCCTGGGAGGTGATTTTTTTCTGGCCCTCCCCCAGCGACCGATGTTTTTAATAGGGCTGGTGTTCTTTTTACTGGGCCATGTCGCCTATGTCACAGGCTTTGTATACCTGTCCCCTCCCGACATCGCACTCTGGCCTGAAGCCCTGCTGGTGGTCTTTGTCAGCGGTTCCATCTATCGATGGCTCCTGCCCTGCCTGGGGAAGATGAAGATTCCCGTCCTTCTTTACGTGGTGGTCATATCCTCCATGCTCATCGGTGCGTGGGGCGTACTGGTGGATGAACGTTTCGCTGTAACGGGGCGCGGGATGGTCTTCGCGGGAGCGTTCCTCTTTTATGTGTCCGACCTTTTCGTGGCCCGGAACCGTTTTGTCGAGAAAAAATTCATCAACCGGCTTATCGGCCTTCCTCTCTATTATGCCGGCCAGTTTCTCCTGGCCTTTTCCGTCGGCGTGCTCCAAGGGGTTTGATGGCGGAAGGAAGAAGGCATTCCGCCCTTCCTGTTGAGAGTGTTCCAAGCCATCCGGCAGAGGAGAGGAAGGGGCCCTTCCGGTTGTGCGCGGACCGTTTTTCGATCCGGGCGGCTTCGGCGGTGCGTTTGATGAGCCTTGAATTGTGTCGTACATGATGGTCGGGGTGTGAGAAAAGCCCGTTCTCAGAAAGCTTCCGTTTTTCTGATCTCGTTGACGATAAAGGTCCCTGCCTTTTCACTGTGTGTTTCCTTGTTGCTTGCCATCATTGCCAGACGGGCGGAGGGCATCAGTGAAACCATTTTCTCCATTTCCGCCACGCCATGCAGTTTGTCGCTTTCGGCGCCCACGACGATAACCGGTGCCGTAACCCCCGGAAGTTTGTCCCAGAGCTGGTAACTGCTGATGGCCAGGGCATTCGCCTGGAGCCGCTTCGGTTCCGCTGCATCGATGGTTCCCTCGTATTTTTTGACCTGTTCCGGCTCTTTTTCCTTGTCGAGGCGAATGGTGCGCAGGTACCACTTGATGACCGGTTTAAAGGCGGTATAGAGGGATGCGGGAAAATAACGGATAAGGGGGAGTCCCCAGGCGGGGAACCGGAATTCACAATTCGGTGCGATGGTGACGGCAAGACGGGATTGCCGAAGGTTTCTGCTCAGATAGTCGAGTACCGCCGTAGATCCGAGAGAACTTCCCACGAGATAGAAGGTCTGGTCCTCCGCCACTTTCTGCTTGAGTATTTCATGAATATCCGTGCCGATCCTGCCGATGGAAAAATCCAGTTTCTTTACCGGTATCTTTTCCGGCAGCTGCGCACTTATTTTCTCTCTCGTTTCGACATAGAGGGTCCGGTAATGGGGCGTCAGTTTATTGAGGACGCCTTTCCAGCCCGTAATGAGTGAAATCCATCCGGCGACGAACACAACCACGGGCTCGTCGGGAGTATAGTGAGGTGGAATGAAATCTATGATTTTCAGATAGGTGCCATCGGAGACCGGAAAGTGGTATTCTTCGATTTCGATGGCGGGTTCGATAAAGTCACCGTATGGCATTCCTGCACCTCCCCCGGTAGAAGGTTCGCTCTGTTTTCTGTTCCTGAACCGGATGATGTTATAGCACGGAGAAATCCCGAGATAAACAGCTAATTTGCATGTAACGAGACTACCTGTTGTTATGCCGGCGCATGGGGGTTCTCCTTGTTCCCGTTCTTCAGAGGTTTCAGAAAGGGCGTTCCGGCCACTTCGTAGGAAATGGCGCCGAACTTGCAGGATTCCTGCATGCATTTCAGACAGCGGATGCAGTCAGCCTGATTGGCTCCCTCGTAAAATTTCACCCCCATGGGGCAGTTCCTGTAACACTCCTCGCAGAGGACGCATTTATCGGGATGATGGACCATTCTGAAAACGCTGACCCTGTTGAAGAGGGAATAGAGGGCGCCCAGAGGGCAGACCATGCGGCAGAAGGGACGGCGTATAAATACCATGAGGGTCATGATAAGGAGGAGAATGACGGTTTTACTGATGAAGAGCGGGCCGATCAGTTCCCGTAACTGCGGCTGCAGGGCCATCATGGGAAATCCCGCTTCGAGCGTGCCGGCGGGGCAGACATACTTGCAGAACCACGTCATGCCGTA
>CAYTUH010000223.1:437-5120 GCA_964441165.1 uncultured Syntrophaceae bacterium | reverse complement strand
AAGCCGTCGTGGAAATCCACCACACCGTGGAACTGGAGGATGACGGAGACATCCCACTCAGGGGACGTGCAAAGGGCTTCTTCGCCATTATTCTGCAGATTGCGCTCCTCGACATCGTCTTCTCTATCGATTCGGTCATCACTGCCGTAGGGTTGACAAACCAGGCATGGCTCATCATTACGGCAGTCCTTGCGTCGTTTCTCCTGGTACTTGCCTATGCCGGACCGGTGGGCAACTTTATTATCGACCATCCGTCCCTGAAGATACTGGCGCTGTCATTGCTTATCACGATCGGGATCACCCTCTTCATGGAGGGCATGCACAAGCATGTGCCCAAGGCCTATATTTATCTTCCCATGGGGTTCGCGCTGATGGTGGAGTTCCTGCAAATGAGGTACGAGCATAACAAACGATTGCTCCGGGGCTCTTCCGGAGGAAGCGGTTCGTGACCCCGTCACGGGAAAGTGAGGAATGGTAATATGCGACACAAGAAAAAACAGGCACATCATGGCATGATACTGCTCGTGCTGATCCTGTTCGCGGTATTTCTTGGATGCACGAGATCGGGGGTTTCCTTTGCCACCGACCTGAAGGACGTACCGCGGATTTCCGTCGCCGAGGCACGGCAGCACTCACTCACCGGCCAGGCCCTTCTGATATGCGCCTATGAAAACGAGAGGTGCCGGAAAATCATGCTGGAAGGCGCCCTGCGCTACTCGGAACTAAAGGCACAGCTCCCCGACGTTGCGAAAGACAAGGAACTGATCTTTTACTGCGCCTGACCCAACGAGGCGACCTCTGCCCGTGTGGCAGGCAAGTACCTCAGCAAGGGATACAATGCGAAGGCGCTTCTGGGTGGTGTGAATGCCTGGAGAAAGGCAGGACACCCCATAAGCCCGGCCGAATAGGAATCCCAGGTTTCTGCCGGCCGGACGCTTTCGACAGCGCTCTCAGAAAAAGGGTTTTTCCATGCAGTAAAGACTTGACGAAGGGGTGTGCCTTGTATTCGGTACCGACATCTCCAGCATGGCATGCAGAAATAACTTGACAAATCATATCTCCTTTTTTATTTTCTGAACATTCATACCAAAGCATCATATCCACAAAAAAGGGAGCGTGCACGTGGCGAGTTTATCGATGCGGATACCAGTAATCGCCGTACCGTGGAAAATCATTTCATCATGCTCCTGAGCGAGTATCCGCGCACAGGGGCTCAGCGTCAAAAATCCATAGTTACATGCCTACGGCATTGCAACGCTGCCGGGAGGGATATGCAGAAGGACACATAGAATCCCCGTCGATAAAGGATGCGGAACAGATTTTTCATAACGGTACCTGCAGTCATTACATGATCAAAATGCGCTCTCACCAATTCCACTCTTCTTCCTGCGCCGCCTTAACACTGTAAATTCAGGGTACCTGTACCAGAAGTGACGCTCTCCGCCCACAGGGCGGGGCTTCCCGGTAAGGAATTGTTTAATTGTAGTGTGCCCCGTGACCCCGCCTGCAAGGCGGGGCTTGCGGGAGCATTCCCGGTCCATATTACCTAAAACAGCAAGGAGGGGATGATGCCTGAACAGGTCGCAAGAAACAGCGTAAAGCCGGCGCTGGAGTGGCCGAAAGATGGAGTGATCCCGGTACGGTTCGATGGCATGATCGAGGAGGTCTGGGCCTGCCGATACGGGTCGCTCACCGAACTCATGAAAGCCGGTGTGGCGGCGTTCGGTGACAAGGAAATGTTCTATTTCCCCGACGTTGGTGTCCGCTGGACCTACAGGCAGTTCGACGTCATCGTCAACAATGTCGCATACCGGTTGATGAAGGACTACGGCATCGGCAAGGGCGACCGGATGGCAATCATGATGAACAACATCCCCGAGGCATTTGTCATGTATCTTGCCCTTTCCCAGATAGGGGCAATTTCCGTCATCATTAATGCACGCCTGACGGGAGATGAAGCGGCTCGCCAATTACGAGACATCTGCTGCAAGGCCGCGGCCATCGAAGCGGCACTCTGGGAAGGCGTCAAAGACATACCCGCATCGCTTCCCGAACTGAAACACGTCTTCGTATCGGGTTCGCAAGGGAAGGGACCAGCCATACCGCTGGCTCCACTCATGGAGCAGAAAGCCCCCGAAAGCGTGCTGGTCGACGTGAGCGAGCGGGATATCTGCAGCCTTATCTACACGTCGGGGACGACGGGCAGGCCGAAGGGCACCATCACGCTTCACCGCGCCGTCGTCAACAACGCCCTGAATTGCAGGAATTCTCTGGCCAAAGTGTACGATCCCGACACGAATATCGGCGACTGGCGTCAGCTCATCGTCACACCCTTTTTCCACGTCACCACCCTGCACACGCTGGTCAACCTCAACCTGATGGGAGCAGGCGCCGTGGTCACCACCTCCTTCAACGCCCAGCAGGTGCTCGATCTTCTCATCGATGAAAAGATAAACTTCACCGTCATGGTCACCGCCATGTACTGGATCCTGAGTCTCCAGCCGCGCTATCCCGACCTGGTCAAGGCAAACAATCTTGCCTACATCATGCAGGGGGGATCGCCCATGCCGCCGGAAATATGCCATAAGCTTTCCCGGGAGTTCCCCCGGGCGCGCATCGGAAACGGCTATGGTTTTACGGAAGGCGCATCGGTGGGATGGCTCCTCTTCATGGCCGGTGATGTAGAGACGATCCTGTCGAAGCCGGGCAGTGTGGGCGGAACGGTTGGAAACAGCCGCCTGCGGATCGTCGACGAAGGGATGAAGGACTTCCCCCGGGGGGAGGAGGGAGAAATTCTTGCGTAAAGCCCCGCCATAAGCCCGGGGTACTGGAATCTCCCCGATGACACGGCGAAGAGCTTCATCACCGACAGCGACGGACGCCGGTGGTTCCGCACGGGCGACGTGGGATACATGGACAACGACGGTTATACCTACGTGGTTGATCGTATCAAGAGCATGATCTGCCGGGGCGGGGAAAATGTCTACACGGTAGAGCTGGAAAACCTTATCAGTCAGCATCCGAAGGTGCTGGAGGTGGGCGTGGTGGGAATACCCGACACCGTCCTGGGGGAAAAGATTAAAGCCGTGATCTGGCCCATCCCGGGAACAACCATCACGGAGGAGGAGATCAAAGCGTTCTGCACGGGTCAAATTGCCGATTTCAAGGTGCCTGACTTCGTGGTCTTCACCGAAATGATGCTGCCCAAGACTCCGGGCGGTACAATCATAAAGGAAGAGCTGAAAAAACTCTGAGAGCCGACAGGAATCCATTTACTGCACGGAGAAAGGGAGGAAGCAGATGGGACAGATCAATACGGTCCTCGGACCGATTTCTTCTGAAAATCTGGGGAAAACACTTATTCATGAACATTTTCTCTTCGGATATCCCGGCTATTCCGGTGACGTCACCCTGGGACCCTTTAACCGCGAAGCCTGCATCACGGCGGGTCTTGAAATGGCCGGGAAAGTAAAGGCGCATGGTGTCACCACCGTGGTGGATGCAACACCGAACGAAACGGGACGCGACCCGGAGCTATTGAAGGAAATCGCCGTACAAAGCGGTCTCAACATTATCTGTGCCTCGGGATACTATTCGGAGGGTGAAGGCGCTCCCGCCTATTTCAAGTTGCGAAGCCAGCTGGGCGACGGGGTGGCGCAGATCCACGAAATGTTCAAGAAGGAAGTCGCCGACGGCATCGGCGATACGGGAATCAGGCCCGGCGTCTTCAAGCTCGCCTCCAGCAAGGGGATCATCACCGGTTACGAAGAGATGTTTTTCAGGGCGGCGGCACGGGTGCAAAAGGAAGAGGGCATCGCCATCGTCACCCATACCGAAGAGGGGACCATGGGTCCGGAACAGGTGGACCTGCTCATTTCAGAGGGGGCCGATCCCAAAAGAATCATGATCGGCCATATCGGGGGCAACACCGACATCGACTACCTTCTCCAGGTGCTCGAAAAGGGTGCCTATATCGGATTCGACCGTTTCGGCATCGAAGGACTCGCCGGCGCCCCCACCGATGAAAGAAGGATCGCCTGTCTTATCGGATTGCTCGGCATCGGTTATGCCGGGAAGATCATGATCTCTCACGACTGGGTAAATGTCTGGCTGGGCAGACCGGGCATTACCGAGATCGCCACCATGGTCATGCCCAACTGGAAACCGACCCATATATTCGAAGATATCATACCCGCGCTGAAGAAGGCGGGTGTCACCGATGATCAAATTACCACGATGATGGTCGCCAATCCTCGGAAATTTCTTGCGGGAGAGTAAGAACGGGGCTTCCCGTTTTCCGGATCGGCATGTCTGCACACATCACTGGAAGGAGTTGCACGGACAGCGGGTTGGAGAACAGGAAATCCCCTGAAACACATATTACCGGATGCAGGGCCATTCAGCACTTCATCTGCTTTATAGTCAGTGTGCATGTTCAAGGGATAAGGAAAAAGGAATCGATCATGACCGGCAGCGACAACACAGTCTCAGCGAGAAAAGGAGAGGAACTGGACACGACGGCACTCGCCACATTCATCAGGGACTCGCTCCCCGCTCTCACGGGGAATCTCACGCTCAAACAGTTTCCCGGCGGCCACTCCAATCTCACCTATCTTCTGACAATCGGCGGCACCGAAATGATCCTGAGAAGACCACCCATTGGACGAAAGGCGAAAACGGCTC
>CAYTUH010000223.1:0-427 GCA_964441165.1 uncultured Syntrophaceae bacterium | reverse complement strand
GGGTTCTCAACGCCCTGCATCCGGTTTTTCCCTACTGTCCCCAACCCCTTTTGTATACCGATGATGAATCGATCATCGGATGCCCCTTCTACCTGATGGAACGAATCAGGGGCATGGTCCTGCGAAGGGAACTGCCCGAAGGCATGACCTTCACGCAGGAAGCGGCCCGGGCGCTCTGCGAGCAGATGGTCGACATCCACGCGGCACTCCACGCCATCGACTATCAATCGGCCGGCCTCGGTGACTTCGGAAAACCGGAGGGCTACATCCGGCGTCAGGTCGAGGGGTGGACCGAACGGTACCGGCAGGCCCACACGGCCGATGCCCCCGATTATGAAGGGGTCATGACCTGGATCCATGACAACATACCGCCCGATCCCGGACGGGCGGCAATCATCCACAACGATTACAAACTCGACAACGTGGT
>CAYTUH010000222.1:0-5122 GCA_964441165.1 uncultured Syntrophaceae bacterium | reverse complement strand
CTGAACGGCAACGAACAGATAAACCGAAAGGGGTATCGAAGAGTGCGGCACCTTCCATTGTTGAAGAGAGTTCTTATCATCCTTTGTACCGGCCTTATGCTGATCCCGGGATGCACATCACCTGACCAATCGAGTGATTTCATCGACGATGAACCTCGCCTGCTGGCGGCGGACGAAGCGAAACGCATCGTCGCAATGAACAGGGCACTCCTCAACGATCTCGACATTCACATAAAGGTCGTGATCCGGAAGGAACGATCGCCGGACATTGCCGCAGAAGCGGTGAACCGTTTCGACTCCGCGTCCCTGGGACGTGAAACGGACGGGGCAAAGGGGGTCCTTTTTCTTGTCGACCCGGCATTTTCACCGCAGGATTCGGGGGCCATATCGAACGAAACCAGATGGTCCCCTTTTTTCAAACGGGCAGGGTGGGGGCGGGAATTGAAGCGACGGTGGAACTCCTGGTAAACAGAGCCCTGGGAAATCCCGGTGGCATCACACTCCCCTCGGAGGGCGGTGACAGCGCTGACAGTCATTATTCAGGCGGTGCAGGGGCACAGACCGGTATCGAGATCGGCACCGGCATCGACGACAAGGAAATCTCGGGGGAAGCCGACCGTTTCGGGCCGCAGGCAAGTCCGCTGGCAAGTCTCGGGACATACATGGAGGTACTGGGCCGGCACATCAAGGACCCCGATCTCAGCCTCTACACACCGGAAACCCGCGATTTCTTCAGAAAGTGGACTGTAACGGACGCCCAGCAGGAAAACGAATTGCAGAAACTGGAACGAACAGCTCCCTCGGCTCAGGTCATATCGAAAGATAACCTGGCGGTCATACGATTCCCCCTCGGCGACCGCTCAGCCGCCCCCTATTTCCTGGTGCGAGACGGCGGAGGATGGATGCTCGACTTCGCCGCAATGAGCAGACATATCGGATTCAATCACATGAATCAGTGGCTTTTCCGTACCAGGACACACCGGTACATGTTCGGTTTCGACGATACCCGCTTTGACAAGAACGGATTTCCCCATCCCAGGAAGTAGATTCCTGCAGGGAAAGAGGTGCGTCGGTCCTATTTCTTCACGTGCATGTCGGCTTCACGGACTTCATGTATCTTCAGGACTCCCCGCCTCCTCATTTCATCAAAGGTCTCCTTGTCTCTCATGGAGAACTGAACGGCCATTTTCTGCTGAAGAAAGTCCTCGATGAGTATCAACGCAAAGACACCGACAAGATAATAGAGAATGCAGAGATAACATTTCATGGAGACGAAGACGGCAACGGCACCGATGATGGCAAAGGGATGCGTATAGAGAAAGATGAATAAATGAAACAGCTTGACGAAGGGATTCCGAGAGATCCTGGCATAGGACACAAGTGAGTACCCCTTGTCCACCCCCACCGAAACCTGCCCCTTCTTTTTCTTTTCAAGGACTATATCGTACAGTGAATACAGTTTCTCTCGTGCCATAACGTTCATCCCCGCATGAAAACGCGGCCATCATATCCTATCCTGTTAAAAATTTCCACGCATGAAACGAGGTCCCTCAACAATCGATGTCACCGAAGGAAAGAGAGCGATCGTATCGAGCCCTTCCCGCCTTAACCGGCGCTGTGGACCGCCCCATCCGCCTCCGGGGCCCGGATCCTCTCATCCCCGTCCCGCAACGGAGGACACCGAAAGGTGCTCGGCATATCCGGCATTATTTCAACTTGCATGTCTGCCATTCGGACCTTTCGTCACCCCCCCTGATATCGCTTATGTTCCGCTCTCCCCAGGAGAAACAGGAACACGGGCATACTTCACAGTGTGTTAAGCTTATATACCCTTTCGACGGGATCTGCCATGCCCTGCGTCACTCTTTTACTGTGAAATGCATCACAGAGGCCGCTACACCGTGGAAGACATATCGAGAAGACACACCCTCTCAGGAATCGTGTTCGTCCCTGATGGTCCCCACAAGTTCCTCCAGGATATCCTCAAGGGTGATCAACCCGGCCACGATTCCCCGGGCGTCGACAACGACCGCCTGGTGCATCCGCCGTACCTGGAAACTGCGGAGCTGAACATCAATGGTCGTATCAATAGACACCATGAAAGGTGAACGGATAATGCCTTCGATTGTCGACTCCTTTCTCCGCCCCAGCAATTCAATAACGTCCTTGGCATGAAGAAACCCGATAATGTCGAGTTCTCTGCCGCTGCTGACGGGAAAGCGGGAAAAACCCGTTTCGATAATGGTGCGGACCACCTCATCAAGGGGTGTATCCTTGTAGAGAACAACCATCTTCTCCCGCGGTATCATGACCTGGCCCACGGTCTTGTCATTCAGGGTAAAGACACGGGAGAGCATCTTTCTCTCGCTGTCTGAAATCGTGCCGTCATCGCGAGCCATTTTGATGCAGGTTTGCACTTCGGCCTCGGTGAACAGGGGCCGCTCGATTTTCCGCACATCGATCCCCAGGAGGATGAGCACTTTGGTGCTGACGTATGTCACCGCGATAATCACGGGGTTGAAGACGGTCATAATGACATGGAAAAGTGGCGCCACGAGCAGGGATACCCGTTCATTGAAATACTTGGCATAGACCTTGGGGGTGATCTCGGCAAAGATCAGGATGGCAAGCGTCAGGATCACCGTGACATAGAGAATGCCGCTTTCCCCCCAGAGAGACAGTGCAAAGGCCGTGGCAATGGCCGACATGGCGACATTCACCAGGTTGTTTCCCAGGAGAATCGTTCCGATGAGACGTTCCGGATTCTCCAGGACTCGTTCGACGAAACGCACCCTCCGGGGCATGGTTTCAGCAAGATGCTCCAGGCGCATCTTGGTTATCGCCATAAGGGCCGTCTCTGAACCCGAAAAAAAGGCCGAGAACGCCAGAAGCGTCACCAGCACAATCAGCATCACCAATGGGCTGTCTATCATGAAAATCCTCCATCAAAAGTTTCGCGCTGTCCTCCAGGGACATTGCAATGACACCATCCCCTCCTCAACCTTTCCGGGTTATCCATCGGGAGATGCACCTTCATTCATCGGGCAAGCGGGACGTCACCGGCAGTCAGTACGACAGGAACGGAAAGGAACCTGCGTCCCTCTCATACCCCGCACAGAGGTCACGCCACACCTTACATGCTCTCCCCGACACCGGCCCGAATTTCATCTTCCCGTTCCCTTTCGATGGGACGGTAGATATAGGTGATCGTCCCTCTTTGTGTGCCTCGATTGCAGCACATGGATATGGTCACATCGATACCGAACCAGTAATACTCTTCCCGCATGGTCCCCTCGGGTCCGTACCCGTCGCCGTAATGCTCGAAAAAGATCTTCTTGAGTGCATCGAACTGGTCTTCCGGCCCAATGCCTATAAGGACGGATGCAAACTTTCCCTTGTAAAAACCGTACCAGACGCCGGCAAGACCGGCCGTTCCCATCTTCATGGGGTCGTTCTCCCTGCGATAATATTTATAATTACCAAAATCCGCCACCAAGAGCATCTTCTGCACATCGGCGATGTCGGTCCCCCATTGTATGCCTCGAAAACGATCCGGCTCGTTTTCAAAGCACCAGGATGTCTGTGCAATAAAAAGCACGCAGAGGACCGTTACAACCCCTCTTTGCAGGTGTTTCATGGTCCAGCCTCCTCCCCTCATGTCATTCGTCTGCTTTCTTCAATATTATTCTTGCATCCGCCACCACGCACCGCTCGGAGGTGCACATGACCGGATTCAAATCGATGGATTCCACGTAATCCTGAAGTTTCAGAACCAACCCTGAAAAAGAAATGATGGTCCGCTTCAATTCACCGATATTAACGGCTTCCGCTCCCCGGTATCCCTCAAGGAGTCTGCGTGCCCTGAGCCCCTGAATCATCGAATCCACATCTTGTTCCTTCAGTGGCGCCATGCGCAGGCTGACGTCCCCGTAAATCTCGACTCCCGTACCGCCGATCCCCAGCAGAATCATGGGACCGAACTGATAGTCGTTTTTTGCACCGACGATCAACTCCATCCCGGGAACCATTTCCTCCACAATCATTCCCGTGAAGGCATCCAATGCGCTGAACCGGGTGAAGGCCCTCTCCAGTTCATGGGCGTCCCCGATCCCCACTTCAACACCCCGGACATCGGATTTATGGAGAATCGCGGGAGAGACCACCTTGGCAACTACGGGATAACCGATTTTTTGACCGGCAGGACCTACCTCCTCCGCCACCCGCGCAACGGTGAATTTCGGCACAGCGAGCCCTGCCAGAGAGAAAATCCTCATGGCATCAGGCTCAAGGACCCATCCCCACTGCTTCGACCCATTCAGAATATCGAGAATCTCCTTTTTTACCATGGCCGGCACCTCCTCAATGCAGTCGCCATCAGCACCGCCCCTTCGATTGACGGAGACACAGGTATTCCGTTGAGTTCAAATCCCTCGATCAACATGCGGTATTTCTCTACATGGGGCACGTAGGCGATCAGGGGCTTCCTCATGGATCTGCTGACGCTGCTCAGCTTTGATCCCAGGTCCATGGTAATTCCCGGCAGGTAGGGCAACAGTAATGCGATGACACAGTCCATTTCCGGCATCCCCAGGAGTGTCCGGGTCACACTCACGAAATCGTCGTCAACGGCGCTCCCCGTCAAATCAACGGGATTGGCGACGGCGGCGATTTCCTTTACACTTGCCGACAGACTCTCTTTCATCTTCTCCTGCATTCCCCGATCAAGAGGGGGAACCGAAAGCCCCTGCACGGCGCATGCATCGACGGCCAATGCTCCATGCCCCCCGCTTCCCGTAACAATACCGATAGTCCCTTTTATCGGTTTCTGGTATGCGCTGAGTGACTCGCAGAATGACACCAGTTCATGTTCATTTTTCGCTTCCACCACGCCATGCTGGGCCAGTGCGGCCGAAAGACTCTGGTAATCGCCGGCAAGTGATGCCGTGTGGCTCGACACGGCCCGACGGCCGGCGGCACTCTTCCCCGATTTCAGTACGATGACCGGCTTGGGACATTTTTCCGCCGCCAGGACAAATTCGCGGCCTTCATCCTTTCCGAAGCCTTCGATATAAAAGGCTATTACCTTTGTCTCGTCGTCTCGGGCCAGGTACGTAAGAAAATC
>CAYTUH010000221.1:0-5132 GCA_964441165.1 uncultured Syntrophaceae bacterium | reverse complement strand
TGAAATAAACTATCCTCATCTCAAGGTTCTGACTGTCACAGTGCCGTCGGCGGTGCCGAGGATGACGAGGAGGGGGCATAGGCGAATATCGCTCATGACGGGGCGATGCCGCCGTGACGAAAGCTCTCCGTCACGGCCGGCTTTCCTTCCCGCTCCGCCGTTCCCGGCGGACGGATCTACTCCCTGCATGAGAGGTAACAGACGCCCCGGGGCGTCTCCATGGCGAAGGGAAAGTATCGTTTCCTCAGTTTCAGGGCCACATTCACCAGCAGAATGAGAATCGGCACTTCCATGAGCGGTCCGATCACCGTAGCGAAGGCCTGTCCCGAATTGATGCCGAAGACTGCAATGGCCACGGCGATGGCAAGTTCAAAGTCGTTTGAGGACGACGTGAAGGAAAGGGTTGCCGTCGTGGCATAGTCGGCGCCCACCTTCCTGGCCAGGAGAAAGGTGATAAAGAACATCACCAGAAAATAGATGGTCAGGGGAATGGCAATGCGCACGACGTCAAGGGGAAGCTGGACGATATATTCCCCTTTCAGTGAAAACATCACCAGGATGGTGAAGAGCAGCGCCACCAGCGTAATGGGACTGATACGGGGCACGAATATGTCTTCATACCATTCCCTGCCCTTGAGACGCAAAAGGGCAAAGCGGGTCGCCAGACCCGCGAAAAAGGGAATCCCCAGGTAGGTGAAGACCGTCTTCACCACGTCACCCATGGCAACGTTGATGGCCATGCCTTCGAGACCGAACCAGCGGGGCAGGACCGTAATAAAAAAGTAGGCGTACACGGCATAGAGGAGCATCTGAAATATCGCATTGAATGCCACCAGTCCCGCGCAGTACTCCCGGTTGCCCTCGGCAAGCTCGTTCCAGACGATCACCATGGCGATACAGCGCGCCAGACCCACCAGAATGAGGCCCACCATGTATTCCTGATGGGTGGAGAGAAAGATCAGCGCCAGGAGAAACATCAGCACCGGTCCCACGATCCAGTTGAGGATCAGCGACAGACTCAGGACTCTGAAATTCCGGAACACCGTGCCCAGTTCCTCGTACTTCACCCGGGCAAGAGGGGGATACATCATCAGAATCAGGCCGATGGCGATCGGAATGTTGGTGGTACCCACCTGGAAAGAATTGATCACCTCCCGCACTCCCGGATACCAGTACCCCCAGCCGACGCCGATCAACATGGCAAGGAAGATCCAGAGTGTCAGGAACCGGTCCGGAAATGAAAGTCTCTTGGTTGCAGCCTCCATACTATACCCCCATAGAATCTTGCGTAAAATATATGAGCGGGGTTTTCGGTACACCCGGCTTTTTTGAATGCTCAGCACTACAGAAGCGGGAGAATATATTTTACGGCATAGACAATCCCCGCCCCCATGAAGACGACGGCGGTGATTCTTTTTCCCCATACCGCCACCAGCGTAATGCCGTTATAGACCTTTGCCACAAGGCGCGTTGAAAGTGCCAGGAGCAGGGCAAAGCCCACCACCGGCAGTGCCGTTCCGATGCCATACAGGGCGGGCATGATGATCCGCGACTCATGATGCAGGGCAAGAGAAAAGAGGCTGCCGAAAAAGAGCGCCGCCGACACGGGACAGAACGAGAGCGCAAAGATGATGCCGAGCATGCCGGCGCCCCAGATTCCCGCCCTGTCCACACGATTCCTGAGGGCATCGTTGATCCCCGATCCACGGAAAATATTGACCGGGATAATATCCAGCAGCACCACGCCCACCAGGAAGAGGAAGGGGCCGAGCAGGATATTCATGTACTGCTGAAGAAAGTTTGCCACGGGCGGCACGAATTGGGCGCTCGAAACAAGCACCATGCCCAGCAGCACGTAGGTCACCATCCGGCCGAGGGCGTAGAGAAATCCTGCCGAGAGTACGTAACCGGGACGATCGGGCCGCCTGCCGATATAGGACACCGCCGCGATATTGGTTGCCAGAGGGCACGGGCTTATGGACGTCAGAATGCCGAACCAGAGGGCCATCCCCATGGCGAGCAGAAAGAGGCTCATGCCCTTTTCTCCGGGAGGTATGCCTGCACCTCTTTCTGGACATATGCCTTGAAGGCCCTTTCATCACCGAGCAGTTCCCAGACCTTTTGCAGGTTCTTCCAGCGCTGTTCTTTACTTCCTGACACATGGGAGACAATTACCGACTTGGTAAACAACTGATAGTCCTGTATGAAATGTTTGTTTTCCGGATCGTCGACATTGAGAACCTCGACCTTGATCAATCCCCGCGCAATCTCCTTACCAAAGGCCTCATTGACGGCCTCCCGGGTCAATCGTTCTATCTTGTTGCAGGAATAACAACGCACCGTCGTATGTAAATAGTATACCTTGATGAGCTGTTCGCTCACGTCGGTCTGCTCTGCATTACTGCCGGAAAGTGCTGTCGTTCCGATTTGGCCGGCAATGGCTCCTTGCCCTGTAACCTGTCCCGCCATCACCAAGGTCAGCACCACCATGCAGAGAGAGGCGACAGCGTATTTGATTCCTTTTGTTATATTCATCCTTCTCGAGTCCCCGTTTCGTCTTGTTCTTCTGAATTTTCACCCCTTCAGGCAACAACCCCCATATCCGAAATCATGCACTCGATTATGGAGGCACGGGTATGATTCAGGGAAGATCATGTGACTATACTTTTGTCTCCGGCAGCAGTCATTCCGCGCCATTCCCGATGCCATAGTGCCGGTTATTTTCCAATCCACTTTTTGACGTCTTCCTTCGACGGAATTTTTCCCACGCACTTTACCTCCCCGTCAACGATGACGGCCGGTGTACCCATGACACCGTAATCGGCAATCTTCAGGATGTCGGTCACCTTATCGATCGTTGCGTCAACGCCCGACTCGGCAAGGGCTTCCTTTACGATTTCCTCTGTTTTGCCGCATTTCATGCAGCCGGGTCCCAACACTTTGATTTCCATTTTTATTCCTCCTCGTGTCAATACTGTTCACGAATTCATCAAACTCCCCCGACGCCCGCTCCGTAAGTGCGCCGTCTTTTCAGACAACCGGGAACATTTGTTCCTCTTTCCGTTCCAACATCACTCCCAGTAACTGCCTGATCTCCTCCTTCGAGACCAGCCTGCCCACGGACAGGACCTGCCCGTTCACCACCAGCGCCGGCGTGCCCATGACGCCGTATTCGCCTATTGCTTTGATATCGGTGACGTGCTCGACGGAGGCGGGCAGTCCCATCTCTGCGACGGCGTCAATGACGTTTCGCTCCAGCAGACTGCACTGGTAGCACCCCGGCCCCAGGATCTCGATCGTCAGGCCATCCGTCCTCTCCGCATCGCAGTAATTCTTCACCGACAGTCTCGCGAGAAGTTCCTGCTCTGCGATCTCCCGCGGACTCTGTGAATATTTCCGCGCCACGTCCTCGATGGCATCGGCCAGACCGACAATCCCGATACGCTTTCCCTGAACGTCTATCCGTTCCACATCATCCCTGTTCATGATGATCTTCTTTCTCATGCAATCATTCCGTAACAGATACCGGCAACCGTCGATAAGAGGATCACGATGCCGCAAAAGGTGGCGGTCTTTTTCACCCCCATGACACTGCCGATCACGAGCATATTGGGAAGTGAGAGCGCCGGACCCGCCAGGAGCAGAGCGAGGGCCGGTCCCTTCCCCATGCCCGCACCGATCAACCCCTGAAGAATCGGCACCTCGGTGAGTGTCGCAAAATACATGAGGGCTCCCGATACGGATGCAATCAGGTTTGCCTGGAGAGAGTTGCCGCCCACAAGGATTTCTACCCAGCGTTCCGGAATCAGGGCCGGATGCCCGGGACGACCCAGCAGGAATCCCGCCACCAATACACCGGCAAAGAGCAGGGGGACAATCTGTTTCATGAATCCCCAGGTTGAATCGACCCATTCCAGGAGTTCGTCACGGGAGAACCAGAATTTGAGCATTACCGCCAGGAGGGCGAACAACATTGCCGTGATGAACCACTTCATGGCATAAAGGGACACCCAGAATGAGGGACCGTCGGCGGCAGGTCTGGCAAAGGCGGCGAAGACGAGGATGAGGACCATCGTCAGCATATAGAACCCTTCCTGGGCGAGGGAACGTCGCTCCTCCCCTTCATCGGGAAGATAAAACTGCCCCGGCACCCGTGCCGCGTCATCTTTGCGGAAAATAAAGGCCATCAGGAGCCCCGTGACCACGGCGAAGAGAACGGCACCGATCGCCCGGGCCAGGCCAAGCTGCCACCCCAGGACCTTCGCCGTCAGAATGATGGCCAGAACGTTGATGGCAGGTCCCGAGTAAAGAAAGGCCGTGGCCGGACCGATTCCCGCACCTCTCGCGTAGATACCCGCGAAAAGAGGAAGCACGGTACAGGAACAGACGGCCAGAACGGAACCGGATATCGATGCGACGGAATAGGAGAGAAGCTTCCGTGCCTGGGGACCGAAATATTTCAGCACCGCCGCCTGGGACACGAATACGGCAATCGCCCCCGCAATGAAGAAGGCGGGGATAAGGCAGGTCAGGACATGCTCCCTGGCGTATTCCCGGAGCATGAGAAAGGCCTCCAGGCCGGACCTGCCTATGACCGGATTATCCCAGGGGACAAAATAGGCGGCCATGAACGCCGCAATAATTATCAAGAGTTTTGTTTTTTCCTTCATACTTTTTCCCTGCCTCACAATCGGGTCGAAAAATCTTTGTATTGCAATATAGCAATATAACAGGTAAAAAACTACTTCCTGCAGATGGTCTCCCGGTTGATTGCGGGTAACCGGTCAATAAGTTCCTTTACGTCCTCTGCTTCATTGAGCCATCCCTGCAGATTGAGAAGCATCATCTTCGCATAGGCATTTCTCTCCCCGTCGGCCAGCATATAGTTCACCCAGAGGCCTTCCTTCCGGAACCCCACGAGTCCCGCCTCTTCAAGTACTTTAAGGTGTTTCGATACCGTCGGCTGCGCGAGACTGAGGGCCGATTCAATCTCGCAGACGCACATCGATCTCCGCTGAAGCATCTTGAGGATCTTGATGCGGTTGGGGTCTGACAATGCCTTCATCACCTTTACAAACGCCCTCATGGGAACCTCCTTAATATTGCTAAATCGTAATATAACAATTTATCCC
>CAYTUH010000220.1:3361-5139 GCA_964441165.1 uncultured Syntrophaceae bacterium | reverse complement strand
CGCCGTGAGCGCCGCGGCGCTGACCATCTACGATATGTGCAAGTCCGCCGACCGCCGGATCGTATTGACGGGCATAAAATTGTTGAAAAAAAGTGGTGGCAAAAGCGGGACCTTTGTGAGAGAAAATTGAAAAATCGTGAGATGAAACGAAGGATGGAAACGAATCGCACATACAAAGTACGAAAGCATTTTTTAGTTCCCTTCTGCATTGATGTGGCCTTGCTCTTTATCCTCCTCGTCATCTCATTCCTTACCGAAAGCACGCAGACGGAGCGTATCGTTCTTGCCCTGGTATTTCTGCCGCTGCTCCTCATATTGCTTGAATCGGCATCCCGTGAGACGACTATCGCGGAGACGGGTATTACCATAAAAAAATTCATGAGAACGAAGAAGCTGACCTGGGAGGATATTACCAACCTGGATACCATGTCGGTGCGGAAAAAAGTCTACCTGTTGCTTACGACGACAAGGGGTTTCTACATACTGGCAAATTCCCATGAAAATTTCACTTCGATGGTGCGGGATATTGTAGACGGCGTCGGCAGGGAAAAGGTGGAGGAAAGAGTCCACGGGATGATCGCACACCCGGTGAAACGGTTGTCCGATATCATGTCGTCCTGGATCGCCGCCTTCATCCTGGTGGGGGCACTATTTTTAAAAATTTGCATGTAGGCAGTTTTTATTCATTGACGGTTTCGTAAAAACTTTTTATACTGCTCCAGTTTCAGTAATTCTGTGCCACTCGTTGTGCAGGATTCATCCGATTGCACTATACTCTCGGGAATTTTACGTGACCGGCTGACATCGCTAAGGTGTGTTCGCAGTGTTGGCGAGGGCGTGTCTCATTATAAGCGGCATTCATTATCGGACTACCAGGAAAGGATTATGAGAATGAGTTTTCGAGATGTCGGACCCGTGAAGGTGTCATCGTTGCCGGCCGTAGAGGATATCATTGAGAAAAAACTTGAAGAAATCGTTACGATTCTCGATTCGGGGAATGGGGGCAACAACGGTCTTTATAATGAGGTACTTTCGATAATTGAACGATGTCTCATAAAAATCGCCATGAAACGTGCCAAAAATGTCAAGACAAACGCCGCCGATTTTCTCGGCATCAACCGCAACACCCTTCACAACAAAATCACCAAGCTCGACATAGGTGATTGACCGGGACGTGAGGAAGCGAACCGGCGCGGAAGGCCTTTCCTCTCTTTCCCGACGTGCATCCTTTATCAGACAGCACCCGCACCCGCTTTTTTGGGGTGGCGTGCATCACCTATTTGATTTATCATGAATTCATCGATTTTTGGGGATGCTTCCGTCAGGCCCCTGTGGAGGAAAGAGCTCTGCGCCGCCGGCTTCGAGGAACGTCCCTGACATGAGGAGTGATGTGTCCCGTTGGGAGGGGACACCCCGTGAATCCAAGATGGCCTTCAATGTCAACCGTATTGATGAGAAAGGAAGAGTCATGAAGCGCAGGACCGCGACCAACACCCTGGTTCATATCCTGTTGCGCCTGATGGCGCTCAACCTGTCACTGAGACCTTCCCTGAAAAAATACCTTGCCGGGAGCCAGGGCTGGATCAATTTTTCCGTGGGATTCAGGACCGAATCAAAGAGCGTGGAACAGGCCATCATCTTCGAGAATGGAAAGATAGGGGTTTCGGGTACCATTCCCCATGATGTGAGTGTAGTGCTCATCTTTGCGACCGATAATGATATCAGGGAAATGCCGTCACAGTCGTCTTCTGGATGCTTCAGGCGTGCCTGTGTTTGCA
>CAYTUH010000220.1:1627-3351 GCA_964441165.1 uncultured Syntrophaceae bacterium | reverse complement strand
GCTCAAAGTGCCGCCCAACGAGGTCCTGAACATGCTCCTGCGCAGCAGGCTCAGAGTAGAGGGAAACCTCGCCTGCGTCCAGCTCTTCAATTTCTACATCTCCCTTCTCATGGGCGGAAAACATAAAAAGATGATGGAGCGGGACAAGGAGCGGGAAGCAGAGCAACGGCAGCGTGAGGCCCCGGTGGTGGCACCCGAATTGAGAAAAGAAATGAGCAGAAGACGGGAATCGGGAGTCAGGAGGGCACCGATCGATCCCGGCGTACGGTTCCTGGACGACCCCTGCCTGTCCGAGTACCGCCTCCGAGACTTCCCCCGGCTTATGGGATTTGTCGATATCCATATGACGGTGAAACCCGAACTGTCCCATGAGCGTCCGAAACTGCTCACCGACTGGTATCTGGAAAAGGGCTTCGAGGTTGATCGGGATGGGAATTCCTGGGTGCCGGAATTGCGCCAGGCTCACGCCTTCAAGTACCTCATGGAAGGGCGGAAACCCATCATCAGGAGGAACGACCTGATTGCCGGAACCACCACGGACAAGGAAATCGGCGTGGTAATCTATCCCGATTCCCACGGCACCATGATCTGGGGTGAACTGCAATCGGTGCCCGACCGGCAGCTCAACCCCTACGCCGTGTCCCGTGAGACCATCGACATCCTCCATCACCACGTCTTTCCTTTCTGGACCCACCGAAATTTCCGCGAATGGGTGCGCGATACCTATGCCTATCCTCTTGCCCAGCAGCTGGATGAGCGTTTTGCCGTCTTCTTCATGTGGAAGGTCGCCGCCCTCTCGCACACGATTCCCGATTTTCCCCGGGCATTGCGCCTCGGCACGAGGGGAATGATGGAAGAGATAGAGGCGGAACTGCAGCGAGATGCCGGCGCAGACAAAGAAAAAAGAGATGTCCTGAGAGCGATGATCCTCTGCCTGGAGGGGGTGAATGCCTATGCGGGGAACCTTGCGCGGCAGGCACGGGAGGAGGCTGACCGTGAGCCCGATCCCCGCCGGAAAAGGGAACTGGTGCGGCTTCAGGAGATATGCGAACGGATCCCGGCCCATCCCGCCCGGACCCTTGACGAGGCCGTGAATGCAGTCTGGATTCTCTGGGTTGCCCTCCACATGGAAAACACGAATGCCGGACTTTCCATCGGGAGACTCGATCAGTGGTTCCAGCCCTATTTCGAGGCCGACATGGAAAAGCTCTCCACGGAGACTGAAAGAAAGGGGTATGTCAGGCATGCCATCGAACTGATCGGGTGCTTCTACATGCGCTGTACCGACCACCTGCCCCTGGTGCCCGACATCGGCAATTATCTCTTCGGCGGCAGTTCCTCCGACCAGGCCATTACCCTGGGCGGTATTCGTCCCGATGGGGAGGACGGTGTCAACGACATGACCTATATCTTCCTCAAGGTGACGGAGATGCTCGGGATCAGGGATCCCAACGTGAATGCACGCTATGCCCCCGGCACGAACAGCGAGGCCTACCTGAAACGCCTCTGCGAGGTAAATTACATCACGGCTGCGACACCGTCGCTCCATAACGACAACGCCGTGCTGGCTTCCATCGAGGAATTGGGCTATGCCGAAGAGGACAGGCGGGACTGGTCGGCCACGGGGTGTGTCGAACCGACCATTTCGGGCAAACACCTGGGCCATACCAACTGCATGATGATGAATATGGTGGCGGCCCTGGAGATGGCCCTGAACAACGGCC
>CAYTUH010000220.1:0-1617 GCA_964441165.1 uncultured Syntrophaceae bacterium | reverse complement strand
AGACGGGCAGTGTCGTCAACGGCGATTTCCCGACCTTCGATGATTTCTTCAACGCCTTTACGGAACAGTTTCAATTTCTCATCGATCAATCAATCGGATTGAACAACCTGCTCGGTGAGGCCCATGCCGTGCTCCGTCCTACACCCCTTCTTTCGGCGCTCATCGACGGGACGGTTGAAAAGGGGCGGGATGTGACGCGGGGAGGAGCGCGCTACAATTCCTCCGGGGCGGCCTGTATCGGCCTGGCAGACGTGACCGATTCCCTCATGGTGATCAAGAAACTGGTCTATGACGAGAAGCGGGTCTCCTTTACCGATCTGAAGAAGGCCATCGACGGGAATTTCGCCGGTGATCCGGCCCTCCATGCCACGGCGACGAAGCGCGTATCGCCCTTCGGTTCCGGAAGTGACGAGGCGCTGGCGATGGCGAAGAAAATCATGAAATTCACCCACGATTACTACTGGGATCACCTGAACTTCCGGGGTGGTCATTACACGGCGGGATTCTGGTCCATGTCGAATCATGTCGCCTTCGGTACGCTGAGCGGTGCACTGCCGTCGGGAAGACTGGCGGGGAAGGCCTTTACACCGGGTTTGACCCCGGAACCGCACGCATCGAAGAGCCTCCTCGACAATATACGGGACGTGTCGCGTCTCGACCCGCACCACATGAACAATAACATGGCCTTCAACGTCAAAGTGGTTCCCGCGCCTCAGGACAGCCATGAACGGATTGTCGACAATATTTATTCCTATGCCAAGACCTATTTCGATATGGGAGGGATGCAGATGCAGTTCAACGTGGTGACCTCGGAGATGCTCCGCGATGCCATGGCCCACCCCGAAAGTTACCGGAATCTCCTCGTCCGCATCTCCGGCTACAATGCCTACTTTGTGACGCTGAACCGGGATATGCAGATCGAGCTCATCGAACGGGCCGAGTACGGTTTATGAAAGGCAACCCCCTGATCCTTGAAATAAAAGGGAATTCACTCGATGACGGTCCCGGCATCCGCACGGTCATCTTTTTCAAGGGGTGTCCCCTCTCCTGTGTCTGGTGCCAGAACCCGGAGAGCACAAAGACAATCGTGGAAATATCCTACGACGAAAAAGAGTGTGTCGGCTGCGGCACCTGCATCGAGGTCTGCCCCCGGGGCGCCCTTTCACGGAAGAATCCCTTCTTTATCGACCGTGACGCCTGCACGTTCTGTTTTGACTGTGTCGAGCAGTGCCCCGCCCGGGCTCTCGACCGGGTAGGGAAGGAAATGACGCACCAGGGAGTCGTTGATGCCGTTCTTCGGGATAAACCCTTCTTCGACACCTCGGGAGGCGGCGTTACCCTTTCGGGAGGGGAGCCCACCCTCTTCATGGAATATGTGTCGGAACTCCTGAGACGTTTCAAGGATCATGGCATTCACACCCTTATCGAAACCTGCGGTCACTTCGACTGTGCCGCCTTCGAGTCGGAGATCCTGCCCGTTACCGATACGATCTACTACGACCTCAAGCTCTTCGATTCGGAAGAGCACAGGAGATACTGCGGTGTGGGCAACGAGCGTATCTTCAGCAATTTCGAGAAACTGCGGAAGATCTGTGACGCCGGCGGCCCGGTACTCCT
>CAYTUH010000219.1:0-5160 GCA_964441165.1 uncultured Syntrophaceae bacterium | reverse complement strand
AGGAAATTCGGGCGTTCATGTCGAACTACGTGGGTATCGTGCGTTCAGACAAGCGACTGGAACGGGCGCGGCGGAGAATCGACGTTATTCAAAATGAAATCGATGAATACTACTGGAATTTTACCATTACCACGGACCTGCTGGAACTCCGGAACATCGCCACGGTGGCACGGCTCATCATAGAGTGCGCCCGCCTGCGCAAGGAGAGCCGCGGCCTCCACTACACCCTCGATTATCCCGAACGCGACGATGAAAACTGGCTGAAGGATACGGTTATCAGGAAAAGCTGACGGCGGCATGACCGGCAATTCCAGGCAGGGTTTCCCCCCTACCGATGGGCCTTTCCAGGTCTGTCGCAAAAATTCTGTTGACAGAATCATTCATCTGTCTTTATGTAATCACATCCTTTCAAAGACCGGGATATCAAAGGGGAGGTAACCCATGGAAGAGAAAGTCAAGACAACGCCCCTCCATGCGTGGCACCGCGACAATGGCGCCAACATGGCGATCTTCGGCGGATACGAAATGCCTCTCTGGTATCCGACGGGGGCACGGCGGGAACACTGCACCGTCCTCACGCATGCAGGGTTGTTCGACACCAGCCATATGGCAAGCATCCTCGTCGAGGGTCCCGCCGCATTCGACCTGCTTCAATTCAGCTTCAGTAAAGATCTGGATTCCTGCGTCGGCAAGAACAGGACACCTCTCGAAGACGGCCGGTGTGCCTACGGGATCTTTCTCAACGAAAAGGGCGAAACAATCGACGATGCCATCGTCTACCGCCTGCATCAGAAACAGTATATGGTAATCGTGAATGCGGGGATGGGCGGCACTATCGCGGGGCATCTCCGGACGCACGGCGGTTCTCGCGACTGCACCGTGACGGACCTTACCTACAGGCTGGGCAAGATCGACATTCAGTGCCCCCTGGCGTGGACCATACTGAAATAGGTGATACAGCGGCCGGAAACGGTCTTCGACAGAATGCCCTATTTCAGCTTCAAGGGTCATTTCGATGGGCGGTCTCCGCTGGCCGACGCGGTTCGCCTGAACGACGGCACACCACTTCTGCTCTCCCGCACCGGCTATACGGGAGAATTCGGCTTTGAAATATTTCTGGACCCCGCCCGACTTGTCACTCTGTGGGAAACGATCATGGCCCTGGGAGCTTCATCAGGCCTCGTCGCCTGCGGTCTTGCCGCACGCGACTCACTGCGTGCGGGAGCGCTTCTTCCCCTTTCACACCAGGATATCGGTCCCTGGCCGTTCCTGAATAATCCCTGGCACTTCGCCCTCCCCTACTCTTCCGATAGAACGGGGTTTACGAAGGCATTCATCGGGGCCGAGGCGCTGCTGGACATTGCAGTTCCCGAGTATACCCATGCCTACGCGGGGTTTGACCTGAGAAAGGTATCCACTCATGATCCCGCGGTGGTCGTCGATTCCGACGGCGCTGAAATCGGCACCGTCCTGACCTGCGCCACCGACATGGGAATTGATCGCGCCGGTGACCGCATTTTCAGCATCACAAGTCCCGACAAACCGGACAACTTCAAACCCAGAGGATTGTGCTGCGGCTTCCTAAAAGTCAGGAAAGAACTGCAGAAGGGCGAAACAGTCCAACTCAAAGATAACAAACGTTCCGTCAAGGTGATGATCACCGATGACATCAGACCCGATCGAACGGCCCGGCGGGCCTTGAAAGATATGATCAATGATGGGTGATGCCCATCAGGATTACTTGAATTCCCGTTTAACGGAAAAGGAATGAAAAGGAGATGACCATGAAAGAAATCAGCGAATTGATAGTGCCTGACGATGTCCGCTATGCCGACGACCATGAGTGGGCCCGGCCCGAAAACGGGGTGGTGCGGATCGGGATCAGCGATTACGCACAGGACCAGCTTGGCGACATCGTGTTTGTGGAACTCCCTGAAGTGGGCAACAAGTATGAAAAGGGACAGGAATTCGGCACGATCGAATCGGTCAAGGTCGTCTCGGAGATGTACATGCCCATAAGCGGAGAAATCGTGGCGGTCAATGAAAAACTCGAAGAAACGCCTGAACTGATCAACCAGGATCCTTACAATGAGGGATGGATAGCGGAAGTAACGCCGGCCGACACGTCGGAGATTGACGATCTCATGACGAAGACGGAATACCTGTCGATGCTCGAAAGCGAAGAATAACGATATTGAGAGGGTTCACCATCGGGGGAGGGAAAGGTCATGTCTTTTCCCTCTCCGGGACATCTCCCGGAGCGAACCGCGCGCACCGAATCCAACGGGGCCCCGTCCCGCCATTCACCGCCCATTCCGGTTTGTACCCTCCCGATAGGCCGTCGAGGCGACCGGAGGACACACCGAAACCCTCTTCAAAAGCCCCTTCCTTCCGAATCACTCGCTTTTGAAATATTCCCGGCCCGCGTCTCAGAACATTTGCAGAAGCAAAAACAAGATGCTATATATACCGCACTTCTCAGGACCATGTGAATGGTGCACCACATACCGCATTAATTATCATCGCAAGGGAGGGAATTCATGCGCTATATACCGCACACCGATGCCGATATCGCCGCAATGCTCCAGGCAGTCGGAATCAGTGAACTTGATGAACTCTTCTCGACGATACCGACCGACTGCAGACTTGAAGGTGGACTCAATCTTCCCGAACCGATGACGGAATGGGAGCTGCACAATCTGCTCGAGGCACTGTCGAGGTCCGTTGCCGTATCCCCGGAGTACAGGGTATTCCTCGGAGCGGGCAGCTACGACCACTTTATTCCCGAATCGATACACCACCTGCTGCAGCGTGGCGAATTCGTCACGTCCTACACGCCCTATCAACCCGAATTGAGCCAGGGAACGCTCCAGGCAATCTATGAATTTCAGACACTCACCTCCCGGCTTCTGGAAATGGAAATCGCCAACGCATCGATGTATGACGGTGCATCGGCGCTGGCCGAGGCGCTGCTCATGGCACTTCGAATCACCAGAAAGCGAACCGTTGCCCTTTCGAAACTCATTCATCCGTTATATCGGCAGGTGGTTCACACCTATCTGGAACCCACGGATTACGAAATAATCGAACTCCCCTGCCTGGCAAGCGGACAGACGGATCTATCCTCACTGAAGGACATGAATGAACTGGCGGCCGTGGCGGTGCAGTCACCCAATTTTCTCGGCTGCATCGAAGACCTTGAAAAGGCTGCCGCAACGGCGCACGGACACAACGCCCTCTGTATTTCAGTCTTCACGGAACCCCTCGCCTACGGACTCTATAAAGCCCCCGGTGCCTGCGGCGCCGATATCGCCTGCGGCGAGGGTCAGAGTTTCGGCATACCCCGTTCCTTCGGCGGTCCCTGCCTGGGGATGTTCGCAAGTACCATGAAACACGTTCGGAACATGCCGGGACGCCTCGTGGGAATGACGACGGACCTCGAGGGAAAGCGGGGGTTCGTGCTGACGCTGTCCACACGGGAACAGCATATACGCCGGGCGAAGGCAACCTCCAATATCTGTACCAACAACAGTCTCTGTGCTCTCGCCGCCTCCATGTACATGGCATCGCTGGGCGGAACGGGGTTGCGAAATCTGGCCAGGCTGAATTACGACAAGACGGAATACCTGAAGGACCTCTTTAAAAAGGCCCGCTTCAAGGTACCCTTTGAAAGCCCTACCTTCAACGAATTCGTCATTGAAATGCCCCCCGGATTCGCCGATGTCCGCAGGAGGCTTCTCGAAAAGAAGATCGTGGCCGGCCTGCCCCTCGCCCCGTACTATCCCGAGCTGACGGACCACTACCTCTTCTGCGTGACGGAAACCATCACGAAGGAAGACATGGACATTCTCGTAACGGAGGTGAAGTCATGAGCGAATTTCAGGGCACCACCGGCCTCGTGCAAAACGAACCCCTCCTGTGGGAGAAGGGACGAAAAGGCCGATGCGGCTATTCCCTTCCCCGGCGTGATGTCGATATGTCGCCCGTTGCCGATGATCTTTCGGGTCCCGGTCCCGATTTCCCCGACCTGAGCGAAGTCGACGTGGTACGTCACTATACCCGGCTGTCGCAGTGGAACTTCTCCGTGGACAGCGGCATGTATCCCCTGGGGTCCTGTACGATGAAGTACAACCCCAAGATTAATGAAACACTGGCGGGACTCCCCGGTTTTTCCGGTGCCCACCCCCTCCTTCCGGCAGCGCTTTCCCAGGGAATTCTCAAGCTTCTCTCCGAAATGGAACAGTATCTCTGTGAGATCACCGGTATGGATGCCGTCACCCTCCAGCCCGCCGCGGGCGCACAGGGCGAACTGACGGGCATGCTCATGATGCATGCCTACCATAAAATGAAGGGAACGCCGCGCTCGAAAATCATCGTCCCCGACACGGCCCATGGAACCAACCCCGCCAGCGCCTCCCTCTGCGGCTACCGCTCCGTCGCGGTGGCGTCGAACGACGAGGGGATTCTTTCCGTGGAAGCCGTCGCCGCTGCCATGGATGAGGACACGGCGGGCATCATGGTGACGAACCCGAACACGCTGGGTCTCTTTGAACGGAATATCAGGGATATATCGGAAATCGTTCACGCAAAGGGGGGACTCGTATACGGAGACGGTGCCAACATGAACGCCATGATGGGAATCGTCAAGATGGGTGCGGTGGGTATCGACATACTCCACCTTAATCTGCACAAAACATTTTCCACGCCTCACGGCGGCGGCGGTCCCGGTTCGGGTCCGGTCTGCGTCAGAAAGGAACTTGAGCCCCTGCTCCCCCTCCCGAGAGTCATTGAAGAAAACGGCAGATATCTACTCTCGGACGACTTTCCCCGGTCCATCGGCAGACTGCAGGCCTTCCACGGCAATATCGGCGTAATCATAAAGGCCTACTGTTACATCAGGAGCATGGGGGCGGAGCACCTTACCCGGGCGAGCCGGTGTGCCGTGTTGAATGCAAACTACATCAAGGAAAGGCTGAAAGGCACCCTCCACCTCCCCTATGATGTGCCCTGCATGCATGAGTGTGTCTTTTCCGACAAATTGCAGACCCCCTGCAAGGTCTCGACGCTCGATATGGTCAAAGGCCTCATGGATTACGGATATCATCCCCCCACGGTTTATTTTCCGCTGGTCGTACCCGGGGCAATCATGATAGAACCTAC
>CAYTUH010000218.1:4018-5164 GCA_964441165.1 uncultured Syntrophaceae bacterium | reverse complement strand
CCGAGGACACGGCCGCGGCGGCTGCTCATGTCTCCCATGATATCTCCCGTGTAATCGTCGGGAATTTCTATGTAAATGGTCACGATAGGTTCCAGCAGCGTGGGCTGGCAGAGCATGAAGCCTTTCTTGAAACCCATTGAACCGGCGATCTTGAAGGCCATTTCGGATGAATCCACGGTATGGTATGAACCATCGACGATGGAAACCTTTACGTCGACAACGGGGTATCCGGAGATGATTCCTTCTTCCATGGCCTCGACAATACCCTTTTCCACGGCCGGAATATACTGCCGCGGTACCACACCTCCTACGATCTTGTCGACAAATTCAAAACCGCCGCCTCTTTCGAGGGGTTCGATATCGAGCCAGGCGTCACCATACTGGCCGCGACCGCCGGACTGTTTCTTGTACTTGCCCTGGATATTCGTTTTGGTTTTAATGGTTTCCTTGTAGGGGACTTTTGGTTTCTTCAGGTTCATTTCAACGCCGAACTTTCGTTTCAGCCGTTCAACGGTGACATCAATATGAACCTGGCCCACACCCGACAGAATCGTTTCCTTTGTTTCGTCGTTTCTCTTGATATTGAGGGAGGGGTCTTCTTCAATCAGTCGATTGAGTGATGATACGATTTTTTCTTCGTCTCCCTTCGATTTCGGTTCAACGGCATAGGATACGACGGCATTGACCGATTCGATGGGGTTATAAATGAGGGGGTTCTTTTCATCGCAGAGGGTGTTACCCGTCGCGGTCTCCTTTAATTTCGCCATTGTGGCAATATCGCCGGGGATGAGTTTCTCAGCCGGTTTCTGGTTTTTGCCTTCGAGATAGAAAAGGTTGCCCGGCCGTTCCGTGAGCTTCTTCGTCACATTATAGAAGGTGTTGTCGGAACTGAGAGTGCCTGAATAGACCCTGAACAGGGTGAGCTTTCCAGCATAGGGGTCGGCAAATGTCTTGAAAACAAGACCGGAAAAAGGTGCACTTTCATCGGGTGCACGTTCTTCTTCGTCATCGGAATTGAGCTTGCTGCCCGTCACGGGGCCACGGTCGACGGGGGAGGGCATGCTGCCGACCAGTAAGTCAATGAGCGTTGCCGTGCCGATGCCCTTCGTGGCCGATCCGCACATGACGGGAATGATGTCTCCCGAA
>CAYTUH010000218.1:0-4008 GCA_964441165.1 uncultured Syntrophaceae bacterium | reverse complement strand
AACGCCTTTTCTCAGGCCCTCCATCAATTCGTCGGTGGTGAGATCGCCTTCCTCGAGATATTTGTCCATGAGCGCTTCATCGCATTCGGCGATATCTTCCACCATGGTCTCGCGGTAGGATTGAGCCTTTTCAAGGAGGTCGCCGGGGATTTCCTCTTTTTTCGGCTTCCCCTTTCCATCGCCGAATGTGAGCGCCTTCATGGTGATGAGATCAACCAGGCCACTGAAGGATTCTTCGCTGCCTATGGGAAGATAGCAGGGGGTTACCTTTTTTTCAAAGATGGTGCTGATTCCATCGAGAACCTTGAAGAAGTCGGCCCGTTCACGGTCCATCTTGTTGATAAAGATCATCCGCGGCAGGGAAAACTCGTCGGCAACTCGCCAGACATTTTCCGTCTGGAATTCAACTCCGCTCACCGCATCGATCACCACGACAGCACCATCGACCACCCGAAGGCCGTATTTAGTGTCCAGGGCAAAATTGGCATCGCCGGGAGTATCGATCATGTTCACCTTCTGTTTGTCCCATTCGACGAAATTGACAGCGAGGCTTATGGAAATATGTCTTTTTTGCTCCTCTGGTTCAAAATCAAAAACGGATGATCCATCATCGACCCTGCCGAGTTTATCCGATTTACCGCTTACAAAAAGCATGGACTCGCAGAGCGTTGTTTTTCCCGTTTGACCGTGACCAACAAATGCTATGTTACGCAAATTGCTCGATTGATATTTTGCCATGGACATTCCTTTCTGTAAAAGACGATTGTTTCATAAGTGCGATTGTTTAACTTAATCCATTTTTTAAAGTCAAGTCAAAATTCATTTCCATTGATGTAATTGACTGTAATATCGATCTGTGGTATATGAGGGTGATTACAAATTGCAGTAGGAGATAATGGAAGAATGTTTAAAATCGGTGATATGGCGGTGTATCCTGCTCATGGTGTGGGAATTATTGAGGCGATTGAGAATAAGGAAATTATGGGGAATAAGCAACACTTTTATGTGATGAAAATTCTCGGTAATAACGCAACAATCATGATTCCACAAAACGGTGCCGAGTCTGTAGGCTTGCGTGAAGTGATATCGGAAAAGGAAATCCCGAGAATATATGATATATTACGGGATAAAGATGTGCCGGTGGACAAGCAGACATGGAACAAACGGTACAAGGAATACTGGGAGAAAATCAAGACGGGTTCCGTTTACGAGATAGCGAAAGTCCTGCGTGACCTCCTTACGTTGAAGGGAGACAAGGATTTGTCATTCGGTGAACGGAAGATGATGGATACGGCAAAAAATCTGCTGGTCAAGGAGATTTCTATTGCCACCAACTCCGACGAGCACAAAGTCGAAAAAGAATTAAACGCTATTTTCAACCATTAATAACACTTATACTATTTATTCATAATCAGTACTTCCATTATCAAATCTCAGTTGGTTCTTTGAAAACCAGCGTATTCTACCTAACGTCATTGAAGGGGGGAGAAATGTTTCTCATAATTATAAGATTTATACTTATCGCGGCTTGCTCATTGATCGGTTTCTTCATTGCAGCGCAGTACCAGGAATTTCCGCTGTCCCTCACCGGCCTTTTTGCCGGAGGTGTCATCGCACTCCTTGTAATAGAAATTGAACGATCCGTCAGAAAACTTTCCCTGCGGGTGATACTGGGAGGTACTCTCGGTGTCATCATGGGATTCTTGATCGCGTTCCTTTTTGCATATGGTCTGAGGTTTGTGCCGGGGATAAAACTGGAGAAGGTGGTGCCCTGGGAGTATATCTACCTTCTTTTGACCTTTATTCTCGGCTATCTGGGGTTATTCATCGGTGCCAAGAAGAGTCAGGAGTTGACGATTCCGGGATTCCCATCCAGGGAAAGCGAAGAGGAATGTAAAGAACAGAGGATACTCGATACCAGCGTCATTATCGACGGCAGGCTTGCCGATATCTGTGATACCGGGTTCATTGACGGCGATCTCATCGTTCCACGATTTGTTCTTGAAGAATTGCAGCAGATAGCCGATTCATCGGATCACATGAAACGCTCCAGAGGGAGGCGCGGGCTGGACATATTGAACAGAATGCAGAAAATGCCGAACATAAGGATTGATATTGTCGAGGTCGATTTCCCCAAACTGAAAGGTGTTGATGCGAAGCTCGTGGAACTGGCCAAGCAGAAAGGCGGAAAGATCGTGACCAACGACTATAACCTGAACAAGGTTGCCGAACTGCAGGGCATCAAGATCCTGAACGTGAATGAACTTGCCAACGCCTTGAAGCCTGTCGTACTGCCGGGCGAAACGATGGTGGTAAAAATCATCAAGGAAGGCAAGGAACACGGCCAGGGGGTGGCGTACCTCGATGACGGTACGATGGTAATCGTGGACAACGGCAGCAAGCACCAGGGGCAAAGCGCTCAGGTTGTGGTGACGAGTGTGCTTCAGACAACGGCAGGGCGTATGATATTTTCGGATTTAAAACACGTTGTGCCCTGAGGAATTGCAGGAGAACAGGATAATGCCCGGGACCGGAAGGTCCCGGGCATTTTGCGTATGGAGCGTTGTTGAAGTGGAGTGATGATGAACCATGAAAGCTGAAGGAATCATCGTGGCCGGCGGTTCGGGCAGGCGGATGAAAAAGGATATACCCAAGCAGTATCTGACGTTAGGGAACTTACCCATATTGACACACACTCTCAGACGGTTCGAAGCGGCAGCCGCCATCGGGAGCGTGATCCTCGTGGTTCCCGGCGGGGACATCGACTATGTAAAGGAAAATATAGTTGTCAAATACGGTATCGAAAAGGTCCGCCGAATCATCGCGGGTGGAAGGCAGAGGCAGGAGTCCGTTCATAACGGCCTCGCCGCACTTGCGGCAGATACGGACATAGTGGTGATCCATGACGGTGTTCGACCCTTTGTGACGGCTTCATGCATCAATAAAACTGTATCGGAGGCGGAAAAAAGGGGTGCCGTGGCGACGGGTATTCGCCTCACCGATACGCTGAAACGGGTGAATGAAGCGGGCGCCGTTGCCGGAACCCTTGACCGGAGCGACCTCTGGTGTGCTCAGACGCCGCAGGCATTCAGGAAGGAGATCATCCTCCGTGCTTACGGCAGGGCCGACGAAGAGGGGTTTTATGGAACTGACGATGCCGCGCTGGTCGAACGAATCGGTGTTGAAGTCCTTATGCTGGACGGCTCCCGGGAAAACATAAAAATCACCACCGATGAAGATCTCCCTTTCGCCGAATTTATGGTGAACAGAAATGGAGACAGGGAAGAGTAGAGGGCATGAAAGTCGGATTCGGATATGACAGCCACAGATTCTCCGCGGGAAGAACGCTTATGCTCGGGGGGGTTGAAATACCCTGCGAACAGGGCCTTCTGGGCCACTCCGATGCCGATGTGCTGCTCCATGCAATCGGTGACGCACTGATCGGTGCACTCGGGGAAGGTGATCTGGGGCGTCATTTTCCCGATTCGGATGCCTCCCTCAAGGATATATCAAGTAAAACCCTGCTCCTGCACATACGCGGGATGATGGAGAAAAAGGACTACCGGATCAACAACATTGATACCACCATCGTGATGGAAAAGCCCCGGCTTGCCCCCCATATCGAAGCTATGGTTCGTTCGATCGCCCTGCTCTTCGACATCTCCGAAGATGCGGTCAACGTCAAGGCAACGACGAACGAAGGAATGGGGTTTACCGGAAGAGGTGAGGGTGCCGCGGCCTTTGCCGTCGTAACGATCACGCCCCTGTAAATCGGATGTGCCTCAATGACTGACAGGGCGGTGGGCCCACCAGCGTTACAGCGGAATGTTGCTGTGTTTTTTCGGAAGCCGCGTCTCCGTTTTGTTTTTAAATGTTTCAAGAAGAACGGCGATTCGCTTGCGCGTCTCCCGTGGTGCGATAATTTCTTCAATACTCGCCATCCGCGCGGCAAAATAGGGATTGCAGAACTGGTTTTCGAACTGTGCGATCAGTTCCTTTCTCTTTGTG
>CAYTUH010000217.1:0-5191 GCA_964441165.1 uncultured Syntrophaceae bacterium | reverse complement strand
AAACAAAGGTTTCCATTCCAGAGGAGGTAATCGTCTGTTAAAAAACGCATCTTTATACCGCAAATATTACGAATATCATGACCGGTTAAAATTTGAGGATACAAAGGTGGCGGGCCACACACGTACTCATTCCCGCAATACAGTTCAACATATTTTCTCCTTTGTAGATCAAAAAGTCAGAAAAACTCTAAAAATATGGATGGCCCAATTGGAAGCTGAAAAAGCCGGGTGGCATATATACATGATCAGATGCCGTGATGGCACACTGTATACAGGCATATCAAATGATGTTATCAGGCGTTTTGAGCAACATCAGAAAACGGGAAAACAGGGAGCAAAATATCTTCGTGGCAGAGGCCCTTTAAAGCTGGTGTTTCAAAAAAAAATAGGGAGCAAATCATCGGCATTAAAAATGGAACAAAAAATAAAAAAACTTTCAAAATCACAAAAAGAAATCATAATTCACACAGGAGATATTGATTAAAATTCGGTCGGGGCGTCCGTAAAAAAGGTGAAGTGCCCGAAGGGGGCAGAAGCGGGTGTAACCGGTAAAACAGGTCCAGACCAAACAGTACGATCGAGACCACTCCCCAGAGCACTGCAAAAATAGATTACGAAACTTTTTATTCATTATGGTAAATCTTTAAGTCACAATGAAATATTTGAATTTTGTCTGAAATTTATGTTCAATGTCATGTTTCCATTTTTAATGTTCAGTTTTCCTGGGAATTCATATTTTCCTGATTCAGTTTTGAACTTGCCATCTGTAAATGGGGTAATTGGGGCTGAAGGGAATCTATGGGGCTTTCTTAGGAGTTCTTCCAAAGGTATTCCAGCATCGATTATAGGGTTTACCAGTTTACTCAGCCAGTCACGTGGTGATCCACCCATTTCATCTTTAAAACCTAATTTTGTTGATAATTCTTGTAATATCCTTAACTCCGATCTAGATTCACCAAGAGGCTCAATCACAGGATTCAAGGGTGATATCCAGTTATGACCATAACTTTCCACCAGATCTTCATCTTCCAAAAAAGTGGTTGCAGGTAAAAAGAGGTTTGCTACATCTGCAGTGTCATTTAGGAAATGATCTACCATTATAACATCATCAACACTTTGAAACGCTTTTTTCACGAGGGATGAGTTTGCCAACATGGCCAATGGATTTCCTGCAGTGATGAAGATAAGTTTAATAGGCGGATCTTTCATTTGGAGAATAGATTTACCGGCGATGGGTATGGTAATTTTCCTTTGATTAGGTGCCTGGGCATCAAGGGCATACCGATGGTCAAAATATCCATATTCATCAAAACCATGGCTTACACCCCCACCACTTTTACCTATATTTCCAGTAATGGCTGCCAGTGCATCGATGAAACGGAAAGTTAGATGGCTTTGCTGGTAACGCTGCAATCCCCAACCTAAAATTATACTGCTGGGATTACCTGTTGCGTACCATCTTGTGATCTCATATAATTCATTTAAGGGAACATCAGTTATCTTGGAAAGTTCATTCAGGCTGTACTCATTCAAAAACTCAATGTAATCCTTGAAATATTTAGTATGGCTGGTTATGAATTCTGAATCGGAAGATCCATCTTTTAATAGTATTATTGCCATTGCCATTGCTAAAAATCCATCAGACCCTGGGGCAGGTTGTAGGTGTATGTCTGATCTTTTAGCTGTTTCGCTGGTGACGGGGTCAATTGTTACTAGTTTAGCACCTTTTTTTCGTGCTTGAAGAAGGATTTTCCACAAGTGAATATCAGTAACCGCTGGATTCCTTCCCCATATCAATATAACATTGCTGTTAAGGTGATCGGTAGGGTCGTGTGAAATTCTCACCCCCATATCCATTTCTTGACCTGCCTGACCTGTTCCTCCACAAATTGTGCCGAAGGGTTCCGAGATGCTCGTCAGTATAAAGAGATCACTGAGCCTGTAGAGTGCCCCCACATCTTCATCCCCCACAAAACCCGTAAAATGAACATTTTCTTCGATCTTCATGTCGCGCACCATGTCCCTCATGCGGGGGAGCAAGTCCCCCTCTCCGGCCATGATGAAGTGCGTCCCGCCATAGTTCCCAATGACCCGCGCCGCCGCTTCGATGAAATAACCGGGTCCCTTCTGCCCGGTAATTCTGCCGAGGAACAGCACATATTTTCTCGACGGATCTTTCTCCATCCCCCCGGATTCCCTGTGATCCGGAAGGGTTGCCGCATTGTGCACCACCGTCACTTTTGCAGGAGGAATGCCGTATTGTGCGACAATCTTTTCCGCCGTATACCGGCTCACGGCAATAACGCAGTCGGCCTCCGTCATGCCGGTGCGTTCAATGGCGTATATGCGTTCATTCATCCTGAGACCGCTCCGGTCCGATTCCAGGGAATGAATATGGAGGACGAGTGGTTTCCCCGAAATACGCTTCGCCTCAAGGGCGGCGGGCACGGTCATCCAGTCGTGGGCATGAATGATGTCAAAGGACGCTTCTTCCGCCAGGGACCGGGCCTTCAGTCCATACCGGTCCACCTCTGAGAAGATATCGGGACCGTAGATGGCGCCGCCGGGATTGCCCCGAAGGTCTCCCCACAATGCACGATAGGCCCCCTCCGTCATATAGGGCATGAGAGGGCTCTCCAGGAATCCGAGATGGAGCGAATCATTGGCGCGGTGCACCTCAGGCGCCTCGCCATAACCGAGAAGATTGTAAAGCTCCCCGCCTGGAAGGCGGGGCTTGCGGGAGCACTCCCGGTCAATGATCTCCACATGCCGGTGCCTGTTCCGCTCTATCGGCACGGGCATGACGAAACTGACCCGGATACCTTTTCCTGTCAGTCCCCCTTTGATTCCCACACCTGCCCTTCCCAGCCCCCCGCTTATGCGGGGCGGAACTTCCCACCCGAACATCAGTACATGCATCGGTGCGTTCCGCCTCTTCCTGATTCCTTTCGTTCCCTCACCGTCAACTCTGCCGCGGGCGATTCTCCAGGATATCGAGCAGGCGCAACACTTCAGCCGTACTCCATGCCTGGGCGATGCACCCGCCGGGCCGGTGGGGATCGTCCCCGCTGAAGACCTCCGAGATGTGGCCGAGCCCTGCCTCAAAAAGATGATTGAACAACGACTCCAGTACGGGCTGCAACAGCAGCACGGCGTCGTCGGGATGTTCCGACACCTTGAGAAGCGCTTCGCCATAATGCCCCAGGAGCCAGGGCCACACCGTCCCCTGGTGATATGCCCCGTCGCGCATCTCGGCCGATCCCCCGTAGAAACCGCAATAGCGCGAATCGTGTGGTGAGAGCGTGCGGAGCCCATAGGGCGTAAGAAGCTCCGCCGTCACCCTTTCCACGACCATCCGCTGCCGTTCCCCGTCGAGAGCGCTGTAGGGAAGCGACACGGCAAATATCTGGTTCGGCCTCATCGACGGGTCGGTCCCTTTTCCCCGGGGATCCCAGACATCAGCCATATACCCCCTGTCGGGCATCCAGAAACACTCGCATAATGCCCCCTTCACCCTCTCCGCATACTCATCAAAGCCCCGCGAATCGGCGGCGTATTTGAAGACCCCTGCGAGGTGCCCCATAAGGGAGAGGGCATTGAACCAGAGGGCGTTGATCTCCACGGGACAACCCTGCCGGGGGGTGACCGGTATTTCGCCAACCCGGGCATCCATCCATGTCAGCTGTGTCGTCATGTCGCCCACCGCCAGCAACCCGTTATCGAGCGTGGTTACGTGCGGGGGAAGGCTTTGAATGAATGAATCGATGATATCTTTCAGCACATCCCACAAGGCGGCATGCACCAGGTCGTAATCTCCCGAGTGGCGGAGCAGTTCCTGGACACACCAGAAAAACCAGAGAGACGCATCGACGGAATTGAAGGCGTCCTCCCCCTGCACTTCCGAAGCAGTGTTCGGAATGAGACCGTCCCTGCGGCGCTCCGCCAGGTTCAGGAGGATTTCGATGCCCCTGTCGATCCTCTTCGTAGAGAAGGCAAGCCCCGGAAGACTGATCAGCGTATCCCGGCCCCACTCGTAAAACCAGTGATACCCGGCGATGACCGTCGACCTGTTTTCGCGGTTTTGTATGAGAAAGTTCCCGGCCGATCGCTCCAGGAGCCGGTGAAATTCGCCCCCTTTCGTTCCATCGCCTCCGGCACCGTTCCTCTCCCCGCTTCTTCGACGCACCTCTCCTTCCCAGTCTTTCCCGGGAGCGGCATGGCTTGTCGTGGAAAAGGAAAGAAGCACCTCTTCTCCCGGATCAAGGGTACCCTGAAATACGCCGGGGGTAAAAAGGTCCTCGCGGAATGAAAACCCCCGTCTCTCCTCTTCCTCGTATTCGAAATTGCGATACCACAGAGGCTCGGCACTATACCGGAGGTCATGCGGGGTCTGCATGAAAAAGTCCGGCATTCCCCCGTAGGGCGACAGGCGGATTCCGCCGGGGACGTTCTGCATCGTCTCATGGATGGAGGAATTCTCACGGGCAAGTTCGTGAATGCCGCGGTATGCGAAAAATGGTCGTATTTTCAAGAGGACCGGAACGGGCGCCCTTTCCAGACGATACTTCACAAGCAGCGTGTCCTCGCCCCGGAGGAGGAGCAGTTCCCGGCTCACCCTGATATCGCCTATTGAAAAGAGAAAACATGGATAGAGATCGACTGTCATCCGTCTCAGGAAGATTTCCGTACCCGCAGCCACGGAAGCCGAATAGCGATGTATCGACAGGAAATATTCATCGCCATCGATGAGAAGGGACTCCTCACATTTCGAGAGGAGCACATGACGCCCCGCGGGCGCCCTGAGGTTCGCCACGAGGAATCCGTGATACTTCCGGGTGTGACAGCACAAAACCGTGCTCGACGCATACCCCCCGGACCCGTTCGTCTCGAGCCATTCCTTTCCGAGGGCAACGGCCGGCTCTCTGCATGCATTCTCTTCCACGACAATCATGAATATCACCTGTAAAGGGTGTCTTCAGCACTTCCCCGCCTGCGACGGCGCGCTTCCTTTCTGAAACAGCCGTCCGCGGCGAGAATGAGCCTCTCAAAAAAACCATCGGATGAATGGGGGCCAGGATACTGGCTGCCGCTGTGGATATGTGTAAACGATCTATCGGATAATGTTCGCCTGATGAGCGATCAGGGGTTTACCTTCACGGTCCCCCGCCCCGACGATCGCAAGAAATCTCTC
>CAYTUH010000216.1:0-5192 GCA_964441165.1 uncultured Syntrophaceae bacterium | reverse complement strand
TTGTGACGGGCGGATATTAAAAGAAATGTTCAGATCGTTGAATGAAATATTCAATGAAACTGGGGTGAGTACGATACTGGGAAGAAAAAGGGGGCCAATCCGCTATGTTTCCTGTATCGACGAGGACAGCCGCCGGTTAAAAGATGGTTTCGAGCAGAAGGTCCAGGGAACGGCACTGACGGCAGATGATCATACCTTCCCTGTTGACCAGGATGAAGTCGGGGACTCCGATTACCTGATAGGCTTTCGCCGCCCGCGCGTCGGGATCGAGAAGCACGGGCCAGGAAATTTCGTGCCGCGATGCGAAGGCGCTCACCTTCTTTTGAGATTCCTGAATGTTGATGTTGAGAATGACCAGGCCACGGTCTCTATATTTTTCATGGGTTTCTTTCAGGTAGGGTACGATGGAACGACAGGTGGGGCACCAGGTGGTGGTGAAGTTCAGGAGCACCGTCATTCCTCTGAAGTCGCGCAGGCCGACCTTGTTTCCCTGGAGATCGGTGAGTACGAAATCGGGTGCCGGAATTTCGATTCTCTGTTCCCAGATATCGCTCCAGCTGTCCTCTGCCGGCAGCGGAGCAGCGGTACAGAACGTCATGAGTAGAAACGCCGTAAGGGCGAGAAAAAGTGAACACGCAGTCTTCATGTGTTTTCTCCTATATCCAGAAGGTTCCCGCTCTGATCAGGAAGTATTCCCCGATTCCGAGCATGACAAATCCGAAGAACCTGTTGATGCGGGTCATCCATAGACCTGATTTCGGTATCCCCGCGAGCAGGCCGGCGAAGGTGCCGACGCCGATGAGCAGCGTTCCCATCCCCACTGCAAAAACAAACATGAGGCCCATCCCCAGTGTGACCTGTCGACCGACGGCGATGAGGCTGAGCAGGACCGCAAGTACCGGTGTGGTACAGGGACCCACAATGAGACCCGAAAGGGCCCCGACGGCGAAGCTTCCCACCATACCCCCCCGTCTTTCCTCCGGCAGAGACCCTGTGAGGGCGGCGGGGACAGGCAGTGAGAGCGTGAAGACCCCCAGCATCGACAAGGCCATGATGATGCAGATGTTCGCGACGACAAACTGCACCCAGGGATTTGACTGTATCCCCCCGAAGAGGCTGCCCGACAGGGCCGCGACCGCGCCGAGGGCGGTATAGACAAGGGCCATTCCCAGTACGTAGACCAGGGAGAGAAGGAATGCCCTGCGCCGTGACGAGGCGCCGCGCGCTCCGATATAGGCGACGGTGATGGGGATGACGGGATAGACGCAGGGTGTGAAACTGGCGAGGATGCCTCCTACGTAGGCGGCAAAGAATGCCGCCAGGAGCGAGCCCTGAAACCAGGCTCCGGGGTTGTCGAGAAAATATTCTATCATGGGCCGTTACTCGTCACCTATCTCCGCCGATGCCTCGGGATTGAAGGGGTTGGTCCGCATGGCAAGGGAGAAGAGGTAGGGGTAGTCTTCCTTGAGATGCTTCATATAATCGAGCCATTCCGAGGTCAGCAGTACGTAGGCCCGCTTGATGTCGTTTCCCAGGTGGGTCACGTCGGTGGCGCTGAGGCGCCCGATGTCCGATCTTCCCTCCAGTTCTTCGGCCAAGTGAAAGACCGCCCAGAGCAGGTCGGAAAAGGTGTCGTGCTCCAGCAGCCCGGGATTCTGCAGCAGGTTGATGAGAAAGTGGCGCTTGCTGAGCAGAAAGTCCCGCAGTTCCTCCAGGCTTCCCTTCTGGCTGTCGATGTCGTAATTGTAATTCCGACACTGCCTGCTCGTGGAGGCGAACCTCTCGTCGGACCAGTCATGGCAGGCCATGAGGTCCTGCTTCATTTTCTCCGCGTTCCGGTCGAAATCGGAAAAGAGCCTCAGAAGACCCGTTCCCACCTCGCTGAAAAAGGCGCCGATTATCATGTTCAACTTGTAGAGTTTCGACTTTTTCTCACGATAATTGAGCAGTTCGTGAATGATCATGCTTACCAGGAGTACTTCAATGAAAACAAAGGCAATGTCTCCCACGAGAAAGATAAAGAGGTGGTGCGGGTCCCTGAATATGAGAAAGTGTATAAGATAGGACACCACGGAAAGTATGACAAGCAGGATTCCCCAGATAATCTTCCATTTGTCGAGCATGATCGTACCAATCTCCTTTCAATATCCGGTTATGCCGCCTCTTCGGTGCCGCATGTGTTTATAAGTAGCTTCAGTGTTTCCCGGTCCCACATGCCCAGGCGCGTGAGTACGAAATCGTACCGTACCGGGTCTTCGGGATTCAACCGCCTGAATGCCGCCGTTACTTCCTCGACGGTTTTCATGTCCGCCTGTTTTCGTGCCGTCATCCCGAGGGAACGACAGATACGCTGCATGTGCGTGTCCAGGGGGACACAGAGGAGCGAGGCTGAAATATCCTTCCACCCTCCCGGGTCGACGTCGTCGCTTCGCACCATCCAGCGAAGAAAGAGGTGCAGCCGCTTGCAGGCGCTTCCCCGTTCAGGCAGCGGCAGGAGACTGCTGCAGGGGGACGCCGTCGGCAGCAACGCGTCCACAAGAGCGCAAAGTCCCGGGATTATAGTCGAAGGTTCCTTTTTCTTCAACGGGCCGGCCACGCAGGCATGAAGCGAACCGTATTCGGCAACGACCCGTTGTATCCCCAGCAGCATCTCCACCAGTTCCCGACAGGTGGTAAAACGGTGTTTGAAATTACCGAAGATCCTGAAAAGGGCCTTCTCCGTTACGCCGTCGAGAAATTCTGCAGGTGAGGGATTCATCCGGTCAAGGAGTGCCGCCACGCTGCAGCATATCTGTGCAACCCGTCCGTATGCCAGTGATGATGCTATCAGAGCGGCGATTTCCCGGTCCAGGAGATTGTCATACCGGTAGAGGAATTCCAGGGGGTCTGGATGGACATATTCCCTCCGGTTGTACCGGACATAGAGGTTCTCCAGCAGTTCCTTCAAGTCGGGATGCATCATTGCCGCGGAGACCTCATTGCCACGCTCGACGGCATAGTCCGTAAGGAATCGTTACCCGGAGTGGACGGTTCAGCATTACTGAAGGCTTTCCAGGGCGCCCATAATTGATTCGAGTGGCGGCCGCCTGTTGATATCATGCACGTCGATATACCGTATGATCCCCCTTTTGTCGATGATGAAAATGGCCCGTTCCGCCGTACCGTCGGAACGGAGGACGCCTAAGGTGCCGGCGATTTTGCCGTGGGGCCAGAAATCGGAAAGAACGGGGAACCAGAGATCTCCCATCTGGTTGGTCCATGCGAAAAGGGTGGGTATGTTGTCGACGGTAATGCCCAGCAGGACGGCGTCGTACTGGTCGAAGAGATCCTTGACGATATTATATCCGGGCCACTGGTCCGAACAGACCGGCGTCCAGGCGGCGGGGACGAATGAGATTACCACATTCTTTTCTCCCCGGTAACTGCTGAGCGTGATCAGACCGTGATGGATCGAGGGGAGGGTGAAGTCGGGTGCGGTGTCACCGACGGCGACCTTGAGAGAGCTGTCCGTCGGTTTGAGCTCACCGGGATTGAAGATATTCTGTTTAAAGACGTCGGACAGGCCGAAGGCAACGGTGCCCGCCGCAGACAGGGCGACGCACACAGATACAATGAAAAAAAAGCGTTTTACTGTCATGATGCACCTCCCTTCGGCAGCCCGGCACGATCAAGCAGAAGTTTCAGGAATTCATCGGGTTTTTCAAAACCGCCCAGTTTGGAGTAGAAGACCCGGGCGGTTCCTTCTTCAAGCCTGATCCCGATGAAATAGGGCGTCCTGGCTTCTCCCAGTTCCCGGTGGAGATAAAAATCACCATCGGGAATGACGGGGAAGGGCACGTCGTATTTTTCCCTGAAGACCCCCGTTTCAAAGGCCGAATTTCCCGCCCCGATGCCGATCAGCTTGACGGTGCCCTTATAGGCGGGGTTTCCTTCGATGATACGATATAATTCATTGACCCGCGGGGCCTCCCGTTGACAGTGAGGGCAGTACATGCTCAATATCTCGATAATAACGACCGTTGCCTTTACATCCGTGACGGCGAATGATTTTCCCTGGGACAGGCCGAGGTAGCTCCTCTGTTCCGCCGCATCGGGCATGACGAGCTTGACGCCGGGGAAGAGGTCACCCTCCTGCGGCGGCGATTTTGATGCCCCATGAGCAGAAAGGGCCATGGCCATTACTGCCGCAATGGTGATCGATAACAAGGCATGACGTGTTTTCATGGCGTTCACTCCTTTGTTTCCCGGGGCGATGCCATATGCCCGGGACAAATGTGGTATAAAACCATGACTGCCAAGACTCCTGCCCCATCGTGCAGGAACCGGGGCTATGAATAACATGGGACCGCGCTCACGGGCTCCATGAGGAAAAATCGCGCCGGCGCAGTCATTTTCTCATGCAGGAGCCCCTCCGCCATCCGGGCCGAGGGGCGTCTCCTGCGGATTTTTTTCAACGTGTCCTGTTCCGGAGGCGGACCCGAGCACAGCCTGATAGAGCACTCCATGAATACCTTCATTGCCCGGCCACGGCACTTCTCTGGGAAGAAGCATTCCCGTCATTCGACGACGGCACCCGGTTTCAAGACGCCGTCGGAGGTCAGGGGCAGCACCTTGTCAACCTTGAAAAAGACCACATACTTCGATTCGTTGTCGTATTTGATCGTGAAGATGGGGTAGCGTTTCTTTCTGAGCGATTCGATGAGTTCCAGGTTGTTTTCTTCTTCTCTGACTTTGGTGAGATAGAGACGTTTCCCGCCGTAGCTTTTACCGTGCTCGACGAAGTAATATGACGCATGAGGGTTTGACTGCAGATAGTGGTGAGTCAGATGGCCGGACATGAGAAAGGCCACCGTTCCATCCTCCATGACGGTGGGGCGTGAGAGTGCCGCCGTGTTGACATTTCCCTCAGCGTCCGCCGTCGCCATGATGCCGTATCCCTTTACCTTGTCGAAATATTCGCCTAAATTCATTGTAGAACCTCCGATATGGAATTGAAGATGGAACGTGCCCACCTTGTAGAAACAATGTGCCCTGGTCTGCGATGGCCTCGGTTTCTTTCTCAACAATCATCTGTTTCCCTTCATCGAGAAGGGAGGGTTCTGCCGGAGCGGGCGTGCCTGCCCGCCGAATCAGCTCTTACAGAGTCCGTGTACGTTGCAGTATTCCCGTATGGTGACATCGGCCGCCTCAAC
>CAYTUH010000215.1:3074-5204 GCA_964441165.1 uncultured Syntrophaceae bacterium | reverse complement strand
TCTCCGCAGAACATAGTTCTCTGCCAGGATGAGTCATAGTATCTTTCCATAAAAAATCCCTCTTTCGAAAATGATCTGTCAATATTATTCTATTTTAAGTTTTTTTAGAAAGCAGGAAACCCCTTATTGATCAAAAGGGGCTTCTCATTTATTGTTTTACTGTTATTTTAATTTGCTGATGATCGACTCAAGTGTCAGTTCTTCCTGAGTGCCCTCTTTGAGATCCTTCAAGGTAATGATATTTTTGTCGAGCTCTTCGCGGCCGATTATGCAGGCATATTCGGCGAAGTTGCCTGCCGATTTCATCTGGCTTTTCATACTGCGTCCCATGTAGTCCATGTCGGCAGAAATACGGTTCTGCCTGAGAGTTCGGACAAGATTCATGATCTCCATCCTGACCTCGGGTTCCGCAGCAACAACATAGACTTTGTTGGCAGGCTCTTTGCCGAAGCTGCAGCCCTGTGCTTCCATTGTCAGTACAACTCTTTCTATACCGGATGCAAATCCTACTCCCGGAACATGAGGCCCGCCGATCGCCTCTGAGAGATTGTCGTATCTTCCTCCGCCACAGACAGCGTTCTGTGAGCCGAGGTCTCCGGAAAGGATCTCATATGCCGTTTTGGTATAGTAATCGAGTCCTCTGACCAGCCTGTTGTCTATTTTCACAACAGCTCCGATACGGTCAAGTCCGTTCTTCAGCTGTTCGAAATGCTCTTTGCATTCGTCGCAAAGGTGTTCCATCACTGCGGGAGCATTCTCAGTTATCTCTTTGCATATTGGGCTTTTGCAGTCCAGGATCCTTAGAGGATTCCTGTCATAACGGCTCTTGCATGTGTCACATAGCTCGTCGAATCTGGTTTTCAGGAAATCCTGCAGTGCTTTACGGTAAACCGGGCGGCACTTGGGGCAACCTACAGAGTTAAGTACGACCTGGAGGTTAGAAAGACCAAGGCGACGATAGAGTTCCATTGAGAAATCTATCACCTCAAGATCAACGTAGGCATCCTGGGCTCCAAGAGCCTCGATATCCAGCTGCACAAACTGCCTGTAACGACCCTTCTGCGGCCTTTCGTAACGGAACATCGGGCCTATTGACCATAGTTTCGCTGGCTGGGTACCCTTGAACATTTCATTTTCGAGATAAGAACGGACCATTGAGGCTGTAAGTTCAGGCCTTAATGTTATGCTCCTCCCGCCCTTGTCTTCAAAGGTGTACATCTCTTTTTCCACAACGTCGGTCGTTTCCCCGACACCTCTGCAAAAAAGCTCTGTATGTTCAAATATGGGAAGATGGACTTCTTTGTAACCGTAATCATCCGCCACATTACGGCAAATGCCTGTTACATATGCCCATTTCCATGATTCGTCCCCAAGTATGTCTCTCGTTCCGCGCGGTGCCCTGATGATGTCCACAACAGCCGCCTCCTGATAAAAAGATTTGTTTTCATTCTATTCAAACTGTTATGATACTTCATTATGCGCAAACCTTACAAGTAGCAAATTCCTTAATGTTTGTTATAATTAACTTCGCATCATTTATCAGGGAGTGTTTTTATGAAGAAGCTACTCGCTCTTATTGTGATCATTTTCATATTTATAGTTTATGCGGACAAAAGCAGTGCTTCCCAGACATGGCAACCCAAAGCGGGAGAAAACTGGATCCGGATAAATAAAGAACAGCTGAGGCTGACCCTTTACAATGGACCGGACCCTGTTAAAGCATGGCAGATATCCATTGGCAAAGGAAAAGGCACTGAGAAAAAATCTCGTTTTGACCTTATCACGCCTTCAGGCACATTTACCATTTACCGAGTTGTAGAGGACGCCACCAAACTTGTCTATGATCCTGCATGGTTCAACGAACCGGGAGAACCGGAGGCTGGAGTGTACGGATCAAAACTTATCTCTTTTTACAACAAGTGGCAGATAGCAATACATGGAACAAACAACCCCTCATCTATAGGAAAACGGGCCACACATGGATGCATAAGGCTGAGAAACAGGGACATAGAAGAACTTGTAAAAGATGTAAACCCCAAGATGAAACTGGTAATAGTTGAAAAAGACCCAAAGAATAAGTTCTTCAAAGAGAGTATATGAAAGCATCAGATAACCGTCACTGAAACCGCC
>CAYTUH010000215.1:0-3064 GCA_964441165.1 uncultured Syntrophaceae bacterium | reverse complement strand
ATAATAAAAAGGAGATGAGAGTATCTATGAGCCGCGCATTTGTAAAAGAGGACGACGGTGAACGGGGAAATCTTATTTCCGACATCCAACACAGAGAATCAAGAATAGAGTGGCTCAGGATCCAGGAAAAAAAACTTGAAACTCTCCTGAATGATCCTAAATCAAAAAAAATCAAACCCGCGACACTTGACCGTTGGATAAAAGAGACACAGGAAGACATTGAGAAAACAAGAAACGAACTTGGATATAGTGACTGAAAGCAGTATTCCGACAGGCTTACATGAAACCACAAGCTTGTCTTCACTGCAGCTTTATAATCGGTCATTGCGTTTATGATCAGCAACCTTTAAACTGGATGCGTGTTTCCTTATGCCAATACACGGAAGGGACGTGAGACAAAAATTGAAAAAAAACACTGGTGTCTGGTGTAACAGACACGTGAACACTTCAGGCAGACCATTGGTAAGATCCTGCATCTATCATTTATCCGCACAACATATCAGCGCAGTAGTTTTTTCCACTGCCTCCCCTGTATATGGCAAACAACTTCGAATATGACCCCTGAAAAAAACATCAAAACAAATCTTAAAGGGGGCATAACTGTGAATATAGAAAACAAACCACTCATTGTAGTAGAAAATCTTTGTAAGGGCTTTGAGGATGGTGAAGTGCTGAAGAATGTCAGCTTCACTATTCGTGAGGGTGACCTGGCGTCGATAATAGGTCCTTCCGGATGCGGAAAGTCAACTTTCCTTCGTTGCCTCAACTGCCTTGAACTTCTCGACTCAGGTACTATTTCTATCGCCGGTGTGACCATATCACGCAGGCCGGGGCAGGTCCCTGATGAAAAAATGCTTGATATCGCTCACGAGATAAGAAGTGAAGTGGGCATGGTCTTCCAAAGTTACAACCTGTTCCCGCACAAAACGATAATTGATAATATTATGCTCGCTCCCATGGTCGTAAAAAAACAGGGCAAAAACGAAGCATATGAATTGGCGATGAAGCTCCTGGACAAGGTCGGACTTAAGGGCTTCGCCTCAAAATATCCATCCACGCTCTCCGGTGGGCAAAGCCAGAGAGCCGCTATCGCAAGAGCGCTGGCAATGAATCCCAGAGTAATGCTCTATGATGAACCGACATCAGCCCTAGACCCTGCCCAGATATGGTCGATGTTCTCCGTGCGGCTCCGCCAGCGGACGATCCCGTACAGCTCGACGTCGGTATTCTCGAGGCAGAGATCGGCCAGGTGGCTTCCCGCGAACCCGGTGATCCCCGTGATCAGCACTCGCATGGTACCCCTTCCGAAGGCGGCGGAGCCGCCGCGCGACCCGTGGGAAAGCTCAAGAATTCGAGTATATCAGAAATGCCCACCGGATGTGTACCTTTTAGACGAATTCCGCAAGGAGGTCAACGGCTATCCCCCCCGGGCCGGCGGCGCCGGGGCGCGGCCTTTCCCGTGGCGCGGCGGCGGGGCGGAGCCGTCTTGCCGTGGCGTGCACGGTCAGCCGTAGACGAGGTAGAGGACGAGCGAGGCCGCGGCCGTCGCCGCGATGGTGAATGGCAGGCCGATCCTCACGAATCCGCCGAAGGAGACCGGGTGCCCCTCGCGCCGCAGGATGCTCGTGGCCGCGATGTTCGCCGCCGCGCCGATCGGGGTGATGTTGCCCCCCATGCAGGAGCCGATCAGCACGCCGAAGGCGAGAAGCGTCAGGAACCGCTCCGCATCGAGCCCGCCCGCCGGCGCCACCCGGCCCGCGACGCCGATGACCACGGGCAGGACCGCCGTGATGTAGGGCACGTTGTCGATGAAGGCCGAGACGGCCACCGAGAACCAGACGACGATCATGAGGAGCGCGAAGGGGCTCAGGTGCCCGAGGGCGGCGAGCCGGTCGGCGGCCGCGTCGATCACCCCCGCCTCGCCGAGCATCCGGACGAGGGCGAAGATGCCGGCGAGGAGCAGGACGGTGCCCCAGTGGAGGCGCTTGAGCAGGTGCCGCAACGTGCCCCGCTCCCGCTCGCGCCGGCGGTACCAGGCGAGCCCCCCGATCCCCACGAGCATGCAGGACACTCCCCCGTACCAGCGGAACCCCGGATCGGCGAGAGGCGCGAAGGAGAGCAGGAACACGGCCAGAAGGATCAGCGTCAGCGGGAACCACGACCGGACCGGCGCCACCGGGATGCGCGGCGGCCGCTGGCGGTGTCCCCGCACGAAGAACAGGAGGACGAGGAGACCGACGACGGCGCCGACCTGGACGAGCCAGAAGATCCCCGCCTCGCCGAGCCGGTTGAACCAGAAGAAGTCCCAGAAGTTCATCCGGAGGCGGGAGGCCACGATCATGCTCGGGTAGTCGCCGATCAGGATCGCCATCCCCTGGAGGTTCGAGGAGATGGCGACGCCCACGATCACCGGCACCGGCGAGACGCCCCCCTTGCGCGCCATCTGCAGGGCGATCGGCGCCACGACGAGGACGGTGACGACGTTGTCCATGACGATCGAGAAGAGCGAGGCGAAGGCGATGACGAGGACGAAGGCGACGGTGAGGTTCGGCGAGCGGTTGCCGAGCTGGTCGGCGATCGCCTCGGGAAGCCTCGAGTAGCTGAAGAGCTCGGCCATGACGACCGAGCCGACGAAGATCCCGAGCACGTTCCAGTCGATGCCGCCGAGGACGTCGGTGAGACCGAACTCGTCGAGGAGGAGCCCGGCGAGGACGGCGATCCAGACGGCCACCCACCGCCCGCGGTGCAGCACGACGAGCCCCGCGTACGCGAGGAGGAAGATCGCGATCGCCCAGGTCGTGCCGGTCATCGTTCCGGTACACCGTCCAGTTCGCGCAGGATCGCGGCGGCGGCCGCCGCCGGATCGGGCGCCCGGTAGATCGGCCGGCCCACGACGAGGTAGTCGCTCCCCGCCTCGGCCGCGGCCCGCGGCGTGGCCACCCGCTTCTGGTCGCCCGTCGCCGCGCCGGCGGGACGGCTCCCCGGCGTGACGATCGTGAAACCCTCGCCCACCTCGGCGCGCACGCGGCGGCGGTGCGCGAGGCGTTCGGGGCCCGCGCCGTCG
>CAYTUH010000214.1:1093-5244 GCA_964441165.1 uncultured Syntrophaceae bacterium | reverse complement strand
AACGGTCCCTCTGCGGCAGCGCAAATGACAGGGCGTTCAAGTGCTGATGGGCGCATGGGAATCTTTTCTGTGTGTGAAGCATCATGTTTCCTGAAGGGGAGCAGGGGCTCCCATGCCTCTGCCACCGGTGCATGAGGGTCCGGCGATACCGGCGGTGATGACCCGTTCGCGCTATCTCGCCTCGTGGGTACGATTCAGATGCAGACGAAGATCCGTCGAAAAAGCCTCTTCTGCGCGGCAGCTTTTCTGCTTGTTGCGGGGTGTGCCTCCCCGGGGCCGACCGGTTACGTTACCGACACAACATCGATGCAGGGGCAGAAACTGAAGTTCCTGGGATATACGATTCAGGCAGGCGCATTCGCGAACGTCGAGAACGCGGTGCGATTGACCGATGCCCTGAATGCGCACGAGCTCGAAGCCTTTTATTTTCGCGGTGAAAAAGGGTTGTACCGGGTTCGATTCGGTGATTTTTCCACCCGCGAAGAGGCCGCCGAAAAGGCGGGCATCCTTCAGTCCCGGAATGTTCTGGAAGACTTCTATATTGTTCAGCCCGAAGAGTATCCCGTCTTTCCGGAAAAGAAAAACAATGAGACGGTGCTTCGGGAAGGCATCGTGAGCACGGCGAAAGGGTTTCTCGGAATTCCCTACCACTGGGGAGGAGATTCAACGGAAGAGGGGTTTGATTGCAGCGGTCTTGTCATGGCCGTCTACCGGTTGAACGGCCTGCGCCTGCCCCGGACATCGGGAGAACAGTACGGCGATGGTCTGCAGGTGAAGCTGCGAAGGGTCAAAAAAGGAGACCTGGTCTTCTTTGCTCCGGAACGGCGGAAGAAAGTGTCCCATGTCGGTGTGTATATCGGAGGGGGTAACTTTATTCATGCGCCTGGACGGGGAAGTGCCGTCAGGGTCGATTCACTGTCTTCCGATTATTACGGGGAACGCTATGTGGGGGCTCGTTCATATCTTTGATCGTGAAGACCTTTTTTGTGGCATTTTTTTGTTGACAGAATCGTTCTAAAATTTTAATAATCCCTCTTTATACGAGGGAGCTGTTCAAATATGACAATCAGGAACCTTATTTCCATTATTATTAGCGGCGTAATTATAGGGGGCGCCCATATGTGACCTGGTAATGGAATAGGGTTCAGAGAGAAAAATACAAAAATCCGTTATCAGAGTTCTGGTAACGGATTTTTTTTTAGGGGTGCGAGACGATATGAAGGAATGGGATGTAATAATCTACGACACGACATTACGGGACGGGACACAGGGAGAACAGATCAGTTTCTCCGCGGAAGATAAACTCAGGATTGCGCGGCGGTTGGATGATATGGGCTTCCAGTACATAGAAGGGGGATGGCCCGGCTCGAATCCCAAGGACATGCGGTTCTTTCAACTGGCCCGGGAAATCAACTTCAGAAATTCACGCCTTGCCGCTTTTGGAAGCACCGTGAAACCGGGAGTACGGCCGGAGGACTATTCAGGCATTCGTGCCCTTATCGAGGCCGGAACGCCTTCCGTCACCATCGTCGGAAAGAGCTGGGACCTCCATGCATCGGAAATATTGAAGATCTCCCTTGATGAGAATCTATCCATCATCGACACAACCGTGCGCTACCTCAAATCAAAGGGGAAGGAAGTGATCTTCGATGCGGAGCATTTTTTCGACGGATATAAATGCGCGCCTTCCTATGCCCTCGAAACGATTCTCGCGGCCTCTTCGGCCGGTGCCGACATGATCGTGCTCTGTGATACCAACGGCGGCACCATGACCTGGGAGCTCGTCGACATCATCACCGAGGTCAAGAAATCACTTTCCCCGGAGATGCTCGGCATCCATACCCATAATGATTGCGGGATCGCCGTGGCGAACTCCCTCGCGGCGGTGATGTGCGGTGTCAGAATGGTGCAGGGTACGATCAACGGTTACGGAGAACGGTGCGGCAACGCTGATCTCGTGACCATAGCGGGGAACCTGGCCCTCAAGATGGGTAAGAAATGCCTTCCCGAATCATCGATGGTTCACCTCACCAACCTTTCCCGGTATGTCAGTGAAGTGGCAAACATTCCGCCCCTGACTTCGCGGCCCTTTGTGGGCCGGAGCGCCTTTGCCCACAAGGGGGGTCTCCACGTCGACGCCATCCTGAAGAATCCCATTGCCTATGAGCATACCAATCCCGAACTGGTGGGAAATGGCAGGCGGGTCATTACCTCCGATCTTTCGGGAAAGAGCAACATCGCTTACAAGGCAAAGGAACTCGGTACCGACCTGGATGACGACAACGGCGTCAGCCGAAAGGTGGTGGAGGAAATCAAGAAGATGGAAAACGAGGGCTATCAGTTTGATGCCGCCGACGGGTCGCTCGCCCTCCTGATAAAAAAGGCCATCGGAGAATTTACGGAGCCTTTCACCCTGGAATCCTTTCACGTGATTGATGAAAAGGCGAAAAAGGATTCATCGGACTCAAAGGCAATGATCAAGATTTCCGTGGGAAAGGACCACGAGATCAATGCGGCCGAAGGTGTGGGACCCGTCAACGCCCTGGATAACGCACTTCGAAAGGCGCTGAGGAAATTTTATCCTGAAATCGACAAGATGCACCTGGTGGACTTCAAGGTCAGGATCCTGGCGGAGCGGGACGGAACGGCCGCCAAGGTCAGGGTTCTACTGGAATCGAGAGACGAGGAGGAAAGCTGGACTACCATCGGCGTATCGCCCAATATCATTGAAGCGAGCTGGCATGCACTGGTTGACAGTATGCATTACAAATTGAGCAAGGGGAAGAAAACCGGAAAAAGTAGTTGACTTTGGGGTAATTATCCATTAGCATCGCTTTCACTTTTTTGGAGATGTAATGAAGATGACGAGCGGGATTGGAATAGACATATTAATTCAGGGAATGTTACTGGCTCTTACCCTCCTTCTTAGCCTTGGCGCATACATGCCGCCCGCTGTCCTCAGGAAGAGGTGACCCTCTGCATATAGTGTTCCTGAAGGCCATGGGCGTCAAGCCCATGGCCTTTTTTTGTTTTTTATTGCGGCAGTCGGCAATACATCGATGCCGGTGCAGGTGAAACGGATTATAAAGCGAACGTCTGAAAGGAGAGCAACATGACACCGAAGGGAGAACGAATACGTATTTTCGATACCACGCTGAGAGATGGAGAGCAGGCGCCGGGGTTCAGCATGAATCCCGGCGAAAAGCTTCGTCTTGCGCGGCAACTCGAAAAACTTCGTGTCGATGTTATCGAGGCGGGCTTTCCCGTGGCGTCGGAAGGGGATTTTGTGTCGGTCCGGCAGATTGCACGGGAAATCACGCAATCACAGGTCGCGGCGCTGGCAAGGACGGAGATCAATGATATCGATCGGGCCTGGGAAGCGATCAGGGACGCGGCCAAACCGAGGATTCATACCTTTATTTCAACGTCCGACATTCATATTACCCAGATGCTTCAGAAAACCCGCGAGCAGGTCATGAAGGAAGCCTGCCGGGCCGTGGAGCATGCCCGCACCTACACGGAGAATGTGGAGTTCTCAGCCCAGGATGCCACACGGACGGAGAAAAACTACCTCTGTGAGATAGTAGAGGCCGCCATCGCCTGCGGCGCCACCACCGTCAACATTCCCGACACGGTCGGTTATGCCATGCCCGATGAATTCGGTGACTTGATCGCATACCTTTTTTCAAAGGTGAGGAATATTCACGATGCCGTCATATCGGTGCACTGCCATGATGACCTCGGCGTTGCCGTGGCAAACTCGCTGGCGGGACTTAAGCACGGGGTGCGACAGATAGAGTGTACCATTAACGGTGTCGGCGAAAGGGCGGGAAATGCGTCTCTTGAAGAAGTGGTGATGGCGCTGGAGACGCGAAGGGACATCCTCGGTTTCCAGACCGGCATCAAGACGCGACACATATCACAGACATCGAAACTGCTCTCGGACATCACCGGCATACAGGTGCAGCCGAACAAGGCTATCGTGGGGGCAAATGCCTTTGCCCACGAGTCCGGCATCCATCAGGACGGCCTTATAAAATCAAGGATGACCTATGAAATAATGACCCCCCGCACCGTCGGCGTCTCCGATGCGAATATCGTCCTGGGGAAACATTCGGGACGCCATGCCATCGGGGAACGTCTGAAGAAAC
>CAYTUH010000214.1:0-1083 GCA_964441165.1 uncultured Syntrophaceae bacterium | reverse complement strand
TCGGATTCAGCCTGAGCAAGGACGAACTTGATCATGTCTTCAAGCGGTTCAAGGAACTTGCCGATATGAAAAAGGAAGTCTTCGACGAGGATCTGGAGGCGATTCTGGCGGATTATCTCTTCAGGACTGCCGACAAGTATAAAATGCTGTACCTCAGCGTTTTAAGCGGCAATGCGGCCATACCGACGGCGACCGTACGAATGGAAATTGACGGCGTCGTGTTACAGGATGCAGATTGTGGGGTCGGTCCCGTCGATGCCATCTATACCACGATCAGAAAACTCACGAAAACCAATCACAGACTTTTGAAATATCAGGTGAATGCGGTGACGGAGGGGATCGACGCCCTCGGCATCGTTTCCGTTCAGCTCAAATACAATGACCGGACCGTGGCGGGTCGCAACGCCGATCCCGATGTGCTCGTCGCCTCCGCAAAGGCGTATATCGATGCGTTGAACCGGCTCGAATCGGTGAAGGCCTTCAGCTATAAAAAGACAAAGAACGGGGGAGGGAAAAAGACGGCGGCAGACCCGGAGGACCACAAGAATTGAATTGAGGTAAGGACGTTTATTTAGTAAGTTCCGTGAATATCGACTGCCATGTGAAGAATCAGACCGGTGTATTGCACGCACTTCCTCTTCCCCCTGCCGGGGCGTGGGTCCCGCAGTGATTCAAGGGCCTGCAATTCAGGGGATCGCGCACAATGCATGGGCGTTTTTTTGCGGTGCCGTCGCGAATGTACTTTTACAAAACTGTTAACAGTATAACTTCATGAGAGGGATCTTGAGATGGCAATGACAATTACGGAAAAAATTCTCGCCGCCCATGCGGGAAGGGAGACGGTGTCTCCCGGAGACCTGATAGAGGTCAGCGTCGATATGGCCCTGGCGAACGATGTGACGGCGCCTCTGGCGATCGAGACGTTCAGACAGATAGGTGTGCCCCGTGTCTTTGACCGGAACAGAATTGCACTGGTGGCCGACCATTTCGTGCCGAACAAGGACATTTCATCGGCCCAGCAGGTAAAGGTAGTGCGGAATTTCGCCCGGGCGAACCCCTTTGGCGACAATGAAAGCATGGTTG
>CAYTUH010000213.1:1397-5247 GCA_964441165.1 uncultured Syntrophaceae bacterium | reverse complement strand
TCCGCGGCAGAGGTCATGCCATCGAGTGCCGCATATATGCCGAAGACCCTGAACAGGGGTTTTATCCTTCGCCCGGAAGGATCCTTTACATGAAAGAGCCTTCGGGCCCGGGAATCCGCAATGATTGCGGCGTCTATTCCGGTTTTCAGGTGCCGGTGGAATACGATCCCATCCTTTCAAAACTGGTGGTTCTCGGCGAAACAAGACAACAGGCCCTGTCACGGATGATACAGGCGCTTCAGGAATACGTCATCCTGGGTATCAGGACGCCCATACCCTTTCTGATTGATGTCCTCCGGTCGGATGCCTTCGAGGCGGGGGCGACTTCCACCGACTTTATCGAAGCCAATTTTCCGGATTGGAAACCTGAACGGGCGGGAGCTGATTTTGCCGCCATCGCCTTTATCGTGAATGAACGTGCCGGGAAGAAGAAACATCAGGTTGTCAATCGAGAGGATGTATCCGCCTCGCCATGGCAGACATTGGGTAACTGGCGGCGATAGGTCATAATCCTGTCCAGATCCGACTGTAAGGGAGTATGGAGAGAATGGAGTACCGACTGGAAATAGACGAGGGCGTTGTGACCTACGCCGTGGATTCCGAAGATGAAAACATGCTTCGCATCTCTGCAGGTTCGAAGTCCTGGGACGTCAATTATTCCATCATTTCCGAACATCATATTCATCTTGTGATTGACGGCGCAGGGGTACATGCCTTCGTGATGGAAGAGGGAGATGAGAAGCGCATCATGATAAATGGGGCGCTCTACCTTGTCGGTGATGCAGATGTGCTGGAGCGGGCGGTTTCGGGAAAGAGAGGGCCGCAGCTGATTCCCCGGGATGTGACGCCACCCATGCCTTCGGTGGTGGTTCGAATCATGGTTGCCGAGGGTGACCGCGTGCAGGCAGGCAAGGGAGTCATCGTCGTCACGGCGATGAAGATGGAAACCACCCTGACGGCCCCCTTTGACGGAATCGTGACGAAGATCAATGTTGCCGAGGGAGACAAGGTGATGCCCGGCGAGATTCTCATCGATCTTCAGGAAGAGCAGGAAGAGGCGGCCGATCGGCAGGGCGACCCTGCTGATTCCTGATTATGCAGTATGCATGGAGGTGAATGGATGGAGGAACGGCACTTAATCTATCATGTTGAAGATGGGATTGGGTTCATTACGATTAACCGCGAGCTGCAGAGGAACGCCATCACCCCCGAGGCGGTGGAACTGTTTCATGACTATCTTGACCGGGCTGAAAAGGATGAGAACGTCAGAGTGATCAGGATAACCGGTGCCGGGGACAAGGCCTTTTGCACCGGTGCACAACTTGGGGGCGGAATGGCCACTGAAGGGAAAGATGTCTTCGGCAGTTACGCAAACCTGTTGAACAGGATCGCGAGCTGTCCGAAGCCGACGGTGGCGCGAATCAAGGGCTACTGCCTGGCCGGCGGCATGGGGTTCATGCTCGCCTGCGATATCGTGATCGCCAGCGATGACTCGAAATTCGGAACGCCGGAAGTCAATGTGGGCCTGTGGCCCATGATGATCGGCGCGTTGATTTTCCGTAATGTCCTTCAGAAAAAGGCCATGGAGATGATTCTTCTGGGTGAACGGATGACGGCACGGGAAGCGCTCTCCATGGGACTGATCACCAGGGTCGTGCCCGCGGAAACGCTTGATGAGGAAGTGAACGCCGTACTCAAGAGCCTGGCTTCCAAAAGTCCCATCGGAATGAAGATAGGGAAAGAGGCCTTTTATGAAGTGGCTGATATGCCATTGAAGGATGCCCTGTATTTTCTTTCCGAGAAGCTGAAGGATGTGGTGAGTACCGAGGATGCCGCAGAGGGTATCACTGCATTTATCGAAAAACGGCAACCCGTCTTTAAGGGGAGATAACCACATATCCGTACAGGGGGACCATATGAGTGCTGAACGACAACAAGGAAATGACAGGGTGATCATTGCAAACTGCAGCGGTTATTTCGGTGACCGGCTGGCTGCCGCAAAAGAAATGGTACAGGGAGGACCCATCGACATCCTGACCGGCGACTATCTGGCGGAGCTCACGATGGCGATTCTTTTCGGCCAGAAGATGAGGAAACCGGAGACGGGGTATGTGCCGACATTTCTGAAGCAGATGGAGCAGGTGATGGGGGAATGTCTTGACCGAGGCATTCGGGTGGTCTCCAACGCCGGCGGATTGAATCCGCAGGGAATGGCGAAAGAGCTGAAAAAGATTGCCGACGCCCTGGGCCTTCATCCGAAGATCGCCTGCATTGAAGGCGATGATCTGATGGGACGACTGGCGGACCTCCAGGAGAAGGGGGAAGCCTTTGTGCACCTGGATAAGGGAATCAGTCTGAAGGATGCCGGCGGGATGCCCATTTCCGCCAATGCCTACATCGGGGGATGGGGTGTTGCGGAGGCTCTGGCTCAGGGAGCGGATATCGTGGTGGGCGGCCGTCTCGCCGACGCCTCGGTCGTGATGGGTCCGGCCGCCTGGTGGTTCGGGTGGCAGCGCCAGGACTGGGACAGGCTTGCCGGCGCCGCTGTGGCCGGTCATATTATTGAATGCGGCGCCCAGGCGACGGGGGGAAACTATTCATTCATCGATGAGGTACCCTCGTTCCTCAACGTCGGCTATCCCATCGCCGAAATTTTCGCGGACGGCTCCTTTGTGATCACCAAGCATCCCGGTACCGGAGGTCTCGTCTCGGTCGATACGGTCAAGGCCCAGCTCCTGTATGAAGTGAGGGGCCCGAAGTATCTGACACCGGATGTGGCGGCGCGGTTCGATACCATCGAAATTTTCCAGGAGGGGCCGGACCGGACGAAGATTACCGGTGTGAAGGGCGAACCGCCCCCCGAGACGACCAAGGTCTGCATCAACAATGCGGGCAATTACCGCAATTCGATGACGATTGTTCTCACGGGGCTCGATATTGAAAAGAAGGCGAAGATCTTCGAAGAGGCCCTTTTTGACGCCATCGGCGGCCGGGGTCAGTTTGCCGTGGAGGACGTGCAGCTGATCCGTTCCGACAAGGAAGATCCCCGGACGAATGAAGAGGCCTTTGCCTATCTCCGCGTATCGGTGATGGATCCCGATGCGAAGAAAGTCGGCAAGTTCTCGGCGAAGATCGTTGAGCTGGGCCTGGCCAACATTCCCGGCTTTACCGCGACCGCCCCGCCGACCAAGGGTGGACCCGCCATCATACATTGGCCCACACTCATCTCGACCCGGCATATTCAGCAGAAGGTCATGATCGAGGATAGGGTGGTGCTGGTGGATTCCGTCGAACCTGATCCCACAGCGCCTGTGCCTGCTGCCGGAGAGATTGCGATTCCTCCGGTGCCTGCGGGGAAGATGATTCGAATACCCCTGGGGCGTGTGTTCGCGACGCGCTCCGGCGACAAGGGCGGCAACGCCAACCTGGGAATATGGGCGAAGACCCCCGAGGCCTTTGCCTTCCTTAAGGAGTTTCTGACGACGGATAAATTGAAGGAACTCCTCCACGACATAAGCGCATTTGAGATGGAACGGTACGAATTCCCCAATCTCCTGGCCGTCAATTTTTATATCAAGGGCATGCTTGGGGAAGGGGTGGCGGCGTCGGTCCGCAGTGATCCCCAGGCGAAGACGCTTGGGGAATATCTGCGTGCAAGAGTTATAGAAATACCGGAAGCGATTACAGCTAAGGAAAAAAGCTAAAGGCAAAAGCTAAAGCTATGGTTGTTACACAGAATATTGAATCTGCTATTAGATACTATAAAGCTATTTCAAAAATTCTTGATGATAAGGGAAATCCTTTTAAAATTCTGATTGCTTTTTCGGGAAATAAAACTGTAGATGGAGTA